>JAOAPQ010000790.1 GCA_025462965.1 Bryobacterales bacterium | reverse complement strand
TAAAAGCAATCGACAACCATGCGCATCCGGTCCGCGTAATGCCGAAGGGCCAGCAGGACCGCTTCTTCGACGCTTTGCCCGTGGATCATTTGGAGCCTGCGTCCGATCCTCTGGCACTGCGCCCCGGGGCCTTCCCCAGGATGTTTCCACAAGGCAAGCAGAGCGTCATCGACGCTAAAGGTGATCAGTATCCCGAGTGGGTTCTCGATCAAATGAATGTGGACGTTATGCTCGCCAATCGCGTCGAGATGGGCAAGGGGATTGGTCCGCCCCGCTTTCGCTGGGTGCCCTACGCCGATGCATTGCTGTTCCCTCTCAACAACGCTTCGCTTGCCAGTGAGAACTCGGATAAGAAGGCATTTTTCGCCCTGGAGGATGCATTGCTTCGCCGCTACCTAACCGAGTGTGGACTCTCAAATCCGCCGGGCACGCTAGCCGACTATCTAAGCCAAGTTGTCACGCCGACTTTGGAACGCCACAAGCGGGGTGGTGCAGTTGCTGAAAAATTCGAAGCCGCATATCTGCGTTCGCTCGCTTTCGATCAGGTGGCGCGCGCGGATGCTGACCGCGCTTACCGCGGTCAGGCCGACTACAAAATGTTGCAGGATTATCTGTTCCGGTTCATCGCCGCCGAATGCGGCCGCCTCGGCATGGCCGTCCACATTCATACCATGGCCGGCGCCGGGGGATACTTCTCTGTTGCCGGCGCAAATCCACTGTTGTTGGAGCCCGTTCTGAACGATCCCGCCTTGCGCAAGACCCGGTTCGTCATGCTCCATGGCGGATGGCCGTTCACGCGTGAGATCACTGCGCTGGTGACGAAGCCAAATGCTTACCTCGACTTCTCCGAGCAGTCGCTCGTGATCGATCCTCCTGTGCTCGCGCAGACCATCCTGGAGTGGCTTTCGTTTGTCCCGGAGAAGGTTCTCTTCGCCACCGATGCCTATCCGTTTTCGGATGAATTGGGTTGGGAGGAATCAGGTTGGATCGCTGCGCGGCGAGGCAGAGAAGCGCTTGGTATTGCTCTCACCACCATGATGCGGAACGGCACGGTCTCGCGCGAGCGCGCAAAGGAACTTGCCGGTATGGTCATGCGCGAAAACGCCCGCAAACTGTATGGACTCTGAATCCCCGGCGCGCCATCAGCGCTCCGGGTTCTTGGGCAAGCTGATCATGTTGGCGAAGATTCGGTACGCGCCTGGAACGCCTTCCGGCAACTGCCGGTAGAAAGCGTAGGCGTTGTAGATGTAAACGCCCTTGCCGTATTTCGCGTACAGAAGGCCGCCCTTTTGGGGCTCTTGTCCTTCGTCGTGAGTCTGCAGCAAAGCCTGGTAATGCGGGTCCCAGGACTTCATCCATTTCGAGCCGCGTTCCTCTACCCAGCCGGTGAAATCCTTTTGCGTGATCTTGTTCGGCCAGTCGAAAACAGGATTGGCGGCCAGAACTTCCACTCGCGACGCCTCGTCAGTCACCTCTTCCGGATTTGATGTCATCGTGTAGGGATACGGGCCGTAGTTGTGGTCGAACTCGGGCGTGTTGTACTGCACGACCACGACGCCGCCATTTTTCACATAATCAAGAATGCGTGAGTTATAGGTTTTCAGATCCTCGCGCGCGGCGTAGGTCCGTACACCGAGCAGGATAGCGTCGTACTTCGAGAGATCACCGGTCGCGATCTCACCTGGTCCAAGAGAACTCACTTTCACACCGAGGTGCTCAAGGGAGGAAGGCACATCGTCACCACTGCCCATCACGTATCCCACCCTTAGACCCGGGGCGACTTTGACGTCGACACCGGCCATCCTATAAGTCGCGGGCTTGTACAAGAAGTAGGGGCGCAGGCCAGTGTACCCGACCATTTCGTAACCTTCGTTATAGCGATGACCGTCGTATTCAGCGATTGCCTGAATCTGGTATTGCTTCTCAGCAAGGCTCCCGGGCGTCACCTGGAACGACATCGACTGGTCCTGGCCATCATCGGTGGTGGCAAACTCAGCCGAGGGAGGCGCAGACGTCCAGCCGGCAGGCAGATCCAGGCGAACCGTTCCCTTCGCGGGCCCCTTCACATTGCTGTGAACGACGGCGGTCACCGCAAATGATTTCGAGCCGAGGGGCACGATTCCGGCACGCGGCGAAATCGCCACGCTGACTGCGGGACCTACCGTCAAAGGTTCCAGCACGCTTCCGGCGCCGGTTACGCGCTTGATGGTCTGCACAAATTCCCCAATCCGGATCGGCACGCCCTCGTATTCAAAATTCGCCCATGCCGCCAGCGGATACGGCGCGAGTGGAGTGTTCAGAAACCGCTCGTCGGCGATGTCGTAATAAGACTGCTCGATATCGGGACGGGAGAAGTACGGACGCGTGTAAGCCGCGTTCTCAGGAACGATGACACTGAATCGTGCGTCGATGGCCTTTGCGTTGGCCACCGGGCCCGCTGCAGTGGGCGAAGCCGCGGCGACCGACCACTTTTCCTTTTGCAGATATGGCTCAACACTGGCCGCGCGGAAAGTTACCGGCGTGGACGTTTGGTTCACCACATGCACCTGTACGGTGAACTTCTGGCCCGGCACGGCAACGCGGAAGGTTTCAGGATCGCCCATCATCATCGCGAACGGGGAGGTGGACTCGGTTTCGGGCGCAACGTTCGAGGCGAGCGACAATCCCAGCGCCTCAGCCAATGCGTCATTGAACTGCACGCGCTTGATTTCGAGTTCATGTTTGACGCTGTACTTCGCGTCTTCCGACAGCTTGCTGTTGTTCACCGCCGCCAGCAGTGCGATGGTCTCCTTTAGACCCTCCGCCAATGAGGGAGCCGTCGCTTCCGGCTGCTGAGCGGAATATCTGGCAATCGCCTCCTCCACAGCAGCGCTGATTTCGCGCAGACCCTTTGTCAGGAATGCCGTATCGCCTGAGCCCGCCAGCGTCGCGATGGCCATGACCGAGGTGTCGATGCCATCAAAAAAGCTGCTCTCTTTATCCTGCACCGCAACATTGGAACCGAACCGGTGATAGCCGCTCATCATCTGGCCGGCATTGGGGATGGAAGTTCCGCCATTCTGCGACTTCTGGTAGCCAAGCCCTTCGCGCGAAACCTGCTGGTAAGAGGCGCCGAGCACGGGATCGTAAGTCCCTTCGGGGATCTCGACGTTCACGGGAAGGTTACCGCCGCCACGGCGCGCAAAGGGAGCGCGGGCGTAGTCCTTGACCGGCGTCCAGGGCTTCAGACCGGCCTTGATTTGATCGGGGAAGACGTTGGGGTCTCCCGCAGCTTTGAAAACCTCCTGCGCCATCGCGCCGGCAGTCTGGTGGTTGCCGTGGCCATCGCTCGGGCCGCCCACAAATACCGACGTGATCACGAGCGGCCGAACCGTGCGCACCACCCGAACCACATCGTAGAGAACGCGGTCGTGAGTCCATTTCCCAATGGATTCCGCTTTTGTCTTTGAGAAGCCGTAGTCGATCACGCGCGTCCAATACTGATCGACTCCGTAGTACCTTCCGGCGGACAGTAATTCCATGGTCCGAACCAATCCGAGGGCGTCGAAGTAATCGGGCGACATCACGTTGGCGCCGCCTTCGCCGCGGTTCAGGGTCAGCAAGGAAACCCGCGCACCCTGGCCGCGTGACTCATACGCCAGCATGCCTCCATCCTCATCGTCAGGATGGGCCGTGATCATCATCAGGCTGGCCCGTGTGTGAAGCTTCTTCAGACTTTGCCAGAGAGCTGCCGACCCACGGTTAATCGAGATCTCATGCGCAACCGCCGAGGGCTGCAGGGACGTCTGGTACGGCAATTGGGCAAAAGCACAACCCGCCACGGCCGCCAAGGCAAGGAATGGCTTCATAGATTTCATTTTCTACCCGCGCTAGAAATAGAGCTTCAGCGCGAATTGGATCTCCCGCGGATCGGTCACTGTGCTGAACACTTTCCCGAAGGATCCGATCGAGGAAGGCGCGATACTCGAATTCGGATTCCCGAAACTCGGGTGATTCAGCGCATTGAAGAACTCGCTCCTGAACTCAATCCTGTAGCGCTCCTTGACGGCAAAGGATTTGAACAGGCTCAGATCGACATTTTCGATGCCGGGCCCATGGAAAGCGCGCGGAGCGCAGTTGCCAAAGGTGCCGTTCCCGGGAACCGCAAACGCCGCGGGATTGAGGAAGAACCCGGGAGCCGCGTTGCCGGCGAGTCGAGACGGGTCGGTGCTCGCCCCGGTATAGGGATTGCCGATGCAGCTTGCTCGGCTCGCGTGGTTGCCGCCTGTTGCGCTGAAATCGGGAGCGGTCACAGTAAACGGCAAACCGGTCTGGAGTGACAGGATTCCATTCAACTGCCATCCGCCAATCAACTTGCTGGCCATGGAATCGTTATTGAGTATGGAGCCGCCGTGACCGATCGGAACGTTGTAAAGAGCATTCGCGACAAACCGGTGGCGCACGTCAAACGGCGAGAAACTCCGTTCCAGACTGTAGTTGTAGGCAGTCATGGGAGTGGAACCGCCCGTCAGGTTATCCACGAAATCCGCAAAGTTTTTGCTGAACGTATAACTGACTCCGTAGGCCAATCCCTTCCTGTAGCGCCGTTTGAGCGAAACCAGAAGGCCGTTGTAGTTGGTGTTGCCGTCGTTCGTGGCCAGTTCGAGGAACGCATGGTTGCCCGCGAGGGTGTTCACATTCGTATTGAGGTTTGGGTAAGGAAATACGGTTATAGGAGCGCCGTTCGAAAACCCGACAACCTGTCCCTGGTTGGCATTGCGCAGGCGGTTTTCCTTGCGCCCGAAATTGCCGACGTAGGAGACATCAAGAACAGTGTCGGGCGAAAACTCCCACTGCGGCCCGAAGCTGATCTGCTCCACGTACGGCGTCCGCTGGTTGGGGTCCTGCGCGCGAATCTGCAG
>JAOAPQ010000756.1 GCA_025462965.1 Bryobacterales bacterium | reverse complement strand
TCCGGGCATGAAGAAGGCCGGCTTCATCCTGAGCGCGAAATACGGCAAAGGCTTTGTCACCTGCCGGAACACTCCCGCGGGATGGGGCGCTCCGGCAGCCGTCCGCATCGAGGGCGGCGGGGTCGGGTTTCAGATCGGCGCCTCGGAAACCGATGTCATTCTGCTGGTGATGAATAAACGCGGCATGGACAAGCTGCTGGAAAGCAAGTTCACGCTGGGTGGCGACCTCTCCGTGGCTGCCGGGCCTGTGGGGCGCAGCAGCGAGGCGCAGACCGATGCCAAAATGACCGCGAAGATTCTCTCCTACTCACGGTCTCGTGGCGTGTTCGCGGGAGTATCGTTGGAAGGATCGACGTTACGCGAGGATCTGGATGAAAACCGGGCTCTCTACGGTAGTCCCTTGAAGAACAAGGAAATCCTCATGTCGGATAGGAAAGCGCCGGAAGCGGCCGCGGCACTGCTTACGGAGCTCAGCGGGTATTCGCAACGGGAGAGCCGTTAAGCCGGAGGACAGATGACGGCCCCGAGAGGCCGTGAAACAGACTGAGGGATGGCTGGCGAAATTGAGCTGTTGGTCGGGTTGCTGGCCGTGCTGTGCCTGGTCGCGCTCCTCGCGCATCGCTTTCAGATTCCCGAGCCGGTGATGCTGGTCGCCTCGGGCGCGCTCATCGCGCTGATCCCAGGGCTGCCGCAGGTTCGGCTGGATCCGGAACTGGTGCTGATCCTTTTTCTACCGCCGCTTGTGTACGTGGCTGCGACCGCGCTCTCCTGGAACGATTTCTTCAGCAACCTCCGGCCCATCACCTTACTGGCGGTGGGCTGCGTAATCTTCACGGCCATATTGGTGGCGTACATATCGGAAATGCTGATTCCGCCGCTGCCATTGGCGGCGGCATTTGTCCTGGGCGCCGCCATTGCTCCTCCGGACGCGGTGGCGGCCACCTCCATGGCGAGCCGTCTTGGAATTCCGCGACGGATCGTCACGGTGCTCGAAGGCGAAGGAGTAGTGAACGACGCCACCGCTCTTACCTTCTACAAGTTTGCCGTGGCCGCGGCGGTGACGGGCACGTTCTCGATCCAGAAGGCGGTGCTTACTTTCGGCGCCGTTGTGGTTGGTGAAATCGCGTGGGGCTTCGTAGTAGGGCGGTGCTTCACGTGGCTTCTGGCGCGATTGAAGAACGCCCCGGTTCAAATTACGGTCTCGTTAATCGTTCCGTACGTTGCTTTTCTGGTTCCCGAACAATTGGGCGGCTCGGGCGTGCTCGCCGTGGTGATGGCTGGGCTGTGCGTCGGCCGATCGGGGTTTGCGGAACTGACTTCGATTTCGCGGATTGAAGGCAGATCCGTGTGGAATGCGATCCGGTTCGTTCTTGAAGGCTTGCTTTTCCTGCTGACCGGGCTTCAGATACGGGCCGTTTTGATGCGGATTGCGGAACGCACACCGGGGGAGCTGGCAGCCTACGGAATGATCGTGAGCGTCACTGTGATTCTGGTGCGCTTTCTGTGGGTGTTCCCGGCGACGTACCTGCCGCGCCTGCTGTCGCGTTCTACCCGGCAAGAGGAGCCTCAGCCGACGTGGCAGTACCCATTCGTGGTTGCGTTCACCGGCATGCGCGGAGGCGTTTCGCTTGCCGCGGCGTTGGCGATTCCGCTGACCACGGAGAGCGGCAAACCCTTTCCGGAACGAGACCTGGTCGTGTTTCTCACGTTCTGCGTGATTCTGTTCACGCTGGTCTTGCAGGGTTTGACTTTGCCTTTGGTGGTTCGCTGGCTTGGCCTGGCGCAGCACGGACGAGAGGAAGAAGAGGAACTGGACCGGCAGGAACTGGTGGCGCGGTCGGCGGTGCTCGGGGCCGCATTGGACCGGCTCCGCAGTGATCATGGCGGGAACCAATCCGCCGCCAAGAATTCACTCGAGAAGGAATATCGCCGCCGCCGGAAGATTGTGCAGGATCTACTGGAAGGCCAGCGGCGCGAAGGCTTTGCGAAAGAACTGGAATTGCGTCAGGAGCTGGTGGATGCGGAGCGGCGAAGCCTGGCGAGCCTGCGATCGAACGGAGAAATCAGCGATGAAGTGCTGCAGCGGGTACAGCGGGACATCGACTTCGAAGAAGCGAAGCTGCTGCCCAAACGGCGGCAGCTTGAGTAGAAGCCCACCTACTTCTTCAGCACCGGCGCCAGATACCGAAATACCGTTGCGGCTACCTTTTCATTCCCGTCCGCCGTTGGATGGATTCCGTCCCGCTGCATCAGTCCGGGGCCCGACATCGCCACCCCTTGCAGCAGGAAGGGAATGAGGGTCAGCTTGTACTGCTTCGCCAGGTCCGTATAGATCCGGTCGAACGACTGAATGTAGGTCGTGCCATAGTTCCGCGGCAGAGTGATGCCCGCCAGCACGACCTTAGCCCCGCTCTTCTGCAAATCGACGATCAGCTTTTCCAGATTCGCTTTGGTTCCCGAGACCGGCAGCCCGCGGAGGCCATCGTTGCCGCCGAGTTCCAGGATTACAACCGCGGGCTTCGCCGCCAGCACCTCGCCGATCCGCTCCACTCCGTCCGTCGTCGTGTCCCCGCTAACGCCCTGATTCATCACGCGATACCGATAGCCCTTCGAATCGAGCAGCTTCTGCAGATAATCCGGATAACTCCTGCCAGGCTCCGCTCCGAAACCGGCCGACAGGCTATCCCCGAAAGTCGCAATCACCGGCCGCGAGTCGCCGCCTAGCGCGGTATCCGCGGCCAAAAAAGCCAATAAAAGTGAACGTCTTTTCATGTGCAACCGTATGAATACTCTAACTGTCATAGTAGAAGAGAGAGGAACTCACCATCCGGCGCGCCATTATCTCTGTCAGCAATCTCACGCGAACCATTGTTAACGGGCCGCACCGCGTCGACATCCTCAAAGGCATCGATTTCGAAATCCCGGCCGGGCAGTTCGTGGCAATTATGGGCGCGTCGGGCAGCGGCAAAAGCACGCTTCTCGGCCTGCTCGCCGGGCTCGATTCCGCCACCACCGGGCGAATCGTGCTCGATGGCGAGGACATCACGGGCCTCGAAGAGGATCGCCTGGCTGTGGTCCGCGGCCGCAAAATCGGCTTCGTATTTCAGTCTTACCATCTGATTCCCACCCTTACCGCCGAGGAGAACGTCATGCTGCCCGCTGAACTCACGAACCGCACCGATGGCGCCGTCGAGCGGGCGCGCGAGCTCCTGATCCGCGTCGGCCTCGACGCGCGGCGCGAACATTACCCCGTGCAGCTCTCCGGCGGCGAACAGCAGCGCGTCGCTCTCGCACGGGCGTTCATGGTGCATCCGCCCATCCTCATGGCCGATGAACCCACG
>JAOAPQ010000923.1 GCA_025462965.1 Bryobacterales bacterium | reverse complement strand
GGGTCGCTTTCACCTGGAATGTATCCGTCGGTGAAGTGGCCAGTCCACCGATCGCGTCCGTCGCTTTGGGTTCCGAAGACCAGTGTGGTTACAACCACCGAGCGGACGTTCGTGATTCGCAGTGAGAACGGGCGCGCCGAATGGGTGAATGTCGTGAAAGGCACATCGGATGGCGATTTGATCGAAGTTTCCGGGAATTTGCAAGCAGGGGATAGGGTGGTTCGCCGGGCAACGGACGAAATCAGGGAAGGCAGGCCGATTCCACAAGGTACGTCGAACAAAACGCGGTAAAACGCGGCTATCGCCGCATGTCCAGGGCACTTTGGAGGACGGTCTTGGTGTTCAATATCGTCGTGGCGGTTGTGGCAGCAGTGGCAGGTGGAATCGCCTCGATTGCCGGTTTCGGAATCGGCAGCCTGCTGACTCCTCTCTTAGCGTCTCACTATGGGATGAAAACGGCTGTTGGCGCCGTGGCGATTCCGCACCTGATTGCAACGGTATTGCGGTTCTGGAGATTGCGGGCGGATGTAGACAGGCGCGTTTTTCTGGGGTTTGGATTGATGAATGCGGCGGGATCGCTTGCGGGAGCGCTGATCCACGTTTGGGTCGATAATCCGATGCTGACGGTGGTGCTCGGCGTTCTGCTTGTGTTCGCGGGGCTGATCGGCGTGCTTGGATATGCCGATCGGCTGCGGTTCGGCGGAGGAGCCGCGTGGCTTGCCGGAGCTCTCTCGGGAGCGTTCGGCGGCCTAGTGGGCAACCAGGGCGGAATTCGCTCGGCTGCCATGCTGGGTTTGGGAGTTCGGGGTCCGGCATTTGTGGCGACTGCGACGGCGATCGGGATTGCGGTAGATGCCGTGCGAATGCCGGTTTATTTCGCGACGGAATCAGCGCGCATTTTCAGTGCCTGGCCGGCGATTGTTGCGGGGGTGGTTGGGGTTGTGTTTGGAACGGTGGCCGGCGTACGTGTGCTGCGGAGGATTCCTGAGCAGCTGTTTCGGCGTGTGGTTTCCGGGATTTTGCTGGGGGTTGGCGGGTATCTTCTGGTCATGTCGCGGCGGTGAGGATGCGGCAACAAGACGCGGTAACGTGGTCCAGCGGCAATCCGGCGAAAGAAGAGAAACGCGGCTATCGCCGCATGTCCTCTCCCCCCCGTGTCCTCGCCCCGTGTGTCCCCGAGAAGAAGAGACTTCGGGTCACGAGGAACGAGCGGGGTTGGGTTCTGAGGCGTACGGGAGGATTGCGCATCTATAATTAAGGTGATTCTCTCCCCTAAGGATTTCAGTGACAGGCAACGAAATACGGCAGCGGTTTCTTGACTTTTTTCAGGAGCGCGGGCACCGCGTGGTGCGAAGTTCCTCTTTGGTGCCGGCGAACGACCCCACGCTTCTTTTTACCAATGCCGGAATGAACCAGTTCAAAGAGGTCTTCCTCGGTCAGGAGCGGCGCGATTACAACCGCGCCGCGAGCTCGCAGAAGTGTGTGCGGGCCGGCGGCAAGCATAACGATCTGGAAAACGTCGGCTATACGCGCCGGCACCATACGTTCTTCGAGATGCTCGGCAACTTCTCCTTCGGAGACTACTTCAAGGCCGACGCGATCCGCTTTGCCTGGGAACTGCTGACGGAAGTCTATGGACTGTCGAAGGAACGCCTTTATATCACCGTTTTTCGCGAAGACGATGAGGCGGAAGACCTTTGGCAGAGCGTGGCCGGGGTGCCGAAAAATCGTATTTTCCGGCTGGATGAGAAGGACAACTTCTGGCAAATGGGCGAAACGGGCCCTTGCGGCCCGTGCTCCGAGATTCACTACGATCTCGGGCCGGAAGCCGCCGAGCCGGGGCGCGAGCACGAGCAATTCCCGGACGATGGCGGCGGCCGTTTCGTCGAAATCTGGAATCTGGTGTTCATGCAGTTCAACCGCGATGTCGCCGGAGTTATGACGCCTCTGCCCCGCCCGTCCATCGATACGGGCATGGGGCTTGAACGCGTCGCGGCAGTGCTCCAAGGCAAGCTTTCGAACTATGACACGGACCTGATCCTTCCGGTGATTCATCACGCAGCCGACCTTTTTGGGGTCAGCTACGGCGTGGATAGCAAGATCGATACCGCACTACGGATCGTGGCCGACCATAGCCGGGCGACGGAATTCCTGATCCACGATGGTGTACTCCCAGCCAACGAAGGGCGGGGTTATGTGCTGCGCAAAATCATGCGGCGGGCGATGCGGCACGCGCACCTCATCGGGCGCGAAGAGCCCTTCCTCTTTGAAATGACCGGCTTCGTCGCCGATTTGATGCGGCCCGCCTATCCCGAACTGATGGAGAGCGTCCAGCGAGTGGCGCGGATCGTGAAGGACGAAGAGCATCGCTACGCGACGACGTATGTGGTGGCGGAAAAGGTTTTCCACTCGGAGGTGAAACAGCTCACCGGCACTGTGCTGCCGGGCGCGGTGGCGTTCAAGCTATACGACACCTACGGCCTGGCGCTCGACGAGCAGGAGGAGATGGCGCGTGAGCTGGGGCTCTCGATTGACCACGAGGGATTCACGCACGCCATGCAGCAACAGCGGGAACGCGCTCGGGCGAGCTGGAAAGGCGCGGAAAAGGGCGTAGCGGTCCCGGCATATCAGACGCTTCTGGAGCAGGGCCGCACGAAGTTCCTGGGCTATCAGCATCTGGAGAGCAAGTCGGTGGTGCGGGGCATTCTGGTGAATCGCGAACTGGCGGCGGCTGCCGAGCCGGGCACGGAGGCCGAGCTGGTCCTGGACCAGACGCCGTTCTATGCCGAGACGGGCGGCCAGGTGGGCGACCGGGGCACGCTATTTTCAGTTGCTTCGGGCGAGCCGCTGGCTACAGTTCTTACAGCCTATCCGGCGGTGCCCGGGCTGACGGTGCACCGGGTGCAGGTGTTGGGCCCAATTCACACGGGCGACGAGCTGAGGGCGGAAGTGAACGCGCAACTGCGGCGTTCGACCGAGCGCAACCATACCGCCACGCATCTTCTGCACGCAGCGCTACGGCAGGTGCTCGGAACGCATGTGAAACAGGCGGGCAGCGTGGTGGAACCGCCGCGGCTGCGCTTCGACTTCACGCATTACGCGGCTTTGGACGCAGCGGAAATTCGCGAGATCGAGCGAATCGTGAACGACGAAATTTTGAGTAATACCGGGGTTACGACGGACGTACTGCCGATCGAAGAAGCGATTGCGACCGGCGCCATGGCGCTTTTCGGCGAAAAATACGGCGACCAGGTGCGTGTGGTCAGCGTACCGGGCGCGGAGGGTATTTTCAGCCGGGAGTTGTGCGGCGGCACGCACGTGACCAGATCCGGCGATATCGGTGTATTCAAAATCACAAATGAAGGAAGCATTTCCGCGGGGGTGCGCCGGATCGAAGCGATCACGGGCACCGAAGCGGTGCGGCAATATCAGCAAACCTCGGACTCCGTCTCCCGAATCGCTCAGCTGATCCGCGTTGCTGAGCCAGAACTCGTGGAGCAGGTGGAGAAACTGATCGCGCAGCAGAAGACGCTGGAACGGCAGGTGGATCAACTGAAGGGCAAGCTGGCGCACGCGGCCGCCGCTGACCTGGAATCGCAGGCACGCACGGTAAACGGCGTCCGCGTGCTAACCGCCCGGCTCGACGGCATGGATCGCACCCAGATGCGCACGCTTGCGGATTCTCTGCGCAACAAGTGGAAATCGGCGGTGATTGTGCTGGCGGGAGCGGAGGATTCCAACGTAGCGATTATCTCGGCGGTCACCAAGGATCTGACCGGCAAAGTGCAGGCCGGGAAGCTAGTAGGCTCGGTGGCGCAGACGCTGGGCGGCAAGGGCGGCGGCCGGCCGGATATGGCTGAGGGCGGCGGCAAAGATCCGGCGAAACTTTCCGAGGCGCTCGATCAGGCGCATAAGACTATTGAGGCGCTGGTCGGGTCGTCCGATGGCCGATGATCCTTCTCTACAGTTCGATGCCCTGGTGGTGGGCGCGGGGCCTACGGGGCTCGCCTGCGCGATTGAGCTCGGCAGAATCGGATGCAGTGCGGTGGTGCTGGACAAGGGCTGCATCGTCAACTCCATCTACCACTACCCTACGAATCTGACGTTTTTCACGACGCCGGAACTGCTCGAAATCGGTGACATTCCGATGACGAGCTTGAATGACAAGCCGGGTAAGATCGAGGCGCTCAAGTATTACCGCCGCGTCGCCGAACACTACAAACTGCGAGTCCATCAATACGAGAAAGTAATAGCGATAGACGGACCGGACGGCGCCTTTCGCGTGTCCGCGCTCGATCGCGAAGGACAACGGAAGCAATACCTATGTAAGAAGGTAATACTTGCCACTGGTTACTACGATGTAGCCAACCGCCTGAATGTCCCGGGTGAAGACCTACCCAAAGTTCTGCACTATTACAAAGACGCTCACCCTTATTTCGATCAGGATGTGTTGGTGATCGGTGCAAAAAATTCGGCGGCCATCGCCGCTCTGGAACTCTTTTGGACAGGAGCGCGGGTTACTTTGATACACCGCGGGTCTGGAATATCCAATTCGGTGAAGTACTGGATCAAGCCGAACATAGAAAACCGCATCAAGAGCGGTGAGATTCGCGGGTACTTTCACACCACAGTGAGGGAAATTCGTCCCGATTGCGTAGCGCTGGAAACACCTGAGGGTGAAGTTACATTACGTAACGATTTCGTGTTCGCGCTTACAGGCTACCGTCCCGACGTGGAGTTTCTAGCGTCGATCGGGGTTACGATCGACCCTGCCACGAAGCGGCCGCGCACCAACCCGGAAACACTCGAAAGCGAGCGTTCAGGCCTGTATCTTGCAGGTGTTATTGTCGCCGGGATGCATACCAGTGAGATCTTTATCGAGAACGGACGCTTCCACGGCAAGTTGATCGCAAAAGCGATTCACGCAAGCCTGCGATAGATTGTCACATTAATTCTGTTCAATCCGCCCCCAGATTTGAAACGTTGGCATGGCAATTGCCATCACTTGTAGTAGAACGACCCCACACAAAAGGTGGGCGAGGGGCAACAAACTCTATGTTGACGTCAATGTTAAACGTTTTTTTCGGATGTTCTCATCGGAGGACAACCTTTCCACTCACTCCAGCTCGTCGCGCCGGCTTGTCGACCACCGGCAAAACCTATGTTGCGTGTCTCGATTGTGGTAAAGAGTTCGATTACGACTGGAAAGAAATGCGCATTGGATCTCAAGTGAACCTTTCCCGACCGGCGATCGTGCAGGAAACAATACAAGCTCAACACTAATCGCCGAACGTTTTACTTCGCCCGTACGTAGCTACGAGTGTCATGTATTGCACTCGATGCGGTTCGACGCTTTCCGATGGGACCCTGTTCTGTTCTTCCTGCGGACAGGCAGTGGGACAAGAGACTGCAGGTGACTCTGCAGGACCGCGCGCCCAGCGCCGTCCTTTGCGCCGTCCTTTGAGCCGGCCCATGAACCAGAAGCGCATCGGCGGCGTTTGCGCCGCCTTTGCGCGTTATCTGGATTTGGACGTCACGCTGGTCCGCGTCATCTGGCTTGCCACTATTCTTTTTGCCGGTACCGGTTTGCTGGCATACATCGTCTGTTGGATTGTGTTGCCGAAGGATTATGGCACGAACGCGATGACGGCGACATCGGTCTGAAGAGCCGCCTGAAACCGAACTGAAACCTGAAACCTTTAGTCCCCTTCGCTCATCTTTTCTACTAACGGGATTATTATGA
>JAOAPQ010000743.1 GCA_025462965.1 Bryobacterales bacterium | reverse complement strand
CCGGCAGCGCCGTCAGAATAATAAATGGATCGAGCCACTATTGGAAATTCACCGTCATGAGCAGATAAACCAGAACCACAGCGAAGGCCATGCCCAATCCCAAACGGAAAAAGGACGATTGCATGGTATCGATCTGCCCGCGCAATGAGAAAGATGTGCCGCGCGGCAGATGCTGTTCTTCCTCGCGCATGATCTTCCTGACCTCCGCTCCAACCCCTCCCAGGTCCCGACGGTCCAAATTCGCGTACACGTCAAAAACCGGCCAGACGTTGTAGTGGTTGACGATCACCGGTGTGTATGAGCGCTGCACGCTGACCAGGTTGGAAAGTAGCTGGGTAGAGCCCGCCATCGCTCCGGGATTGCCGTAAGCCTGGGAGGAGCCGCTCGGGGAAGCGCCTAAGGAAGCATTTCCGGCCGCCGACGCGCCCGCCTGCGAATCCGCCGTCGTGCTCTTGACCACGCTGGTAGCGACCGATATGGGCGTCCGGAGCAAAGCATCCAGGGAGTCGAGCCGGTACTGAGGCGTTTGCACGCCAATGTTGTAATTGACACCGTTTGTCCAGTTCATCCAATAGTTAGGCGCCACAGTTCCGCTGCCGCTCAGAGAAATCAGCATGTTGTTGGTGACATCGCGCTGCGTCAGACCCAACTGAGACGCTTTTCCGCGATCCACGTTCAGGCGAATCTCCGGCTGAGCCGCCACCTGGTGGACATGGACATCGGCGGCGCCGGGGATGCGTGCGATCTTCGCCGCCACGGTTTGGGCAATCTTGTAGTTGGCCTCTGCGTTTCGTCCCACAACCTGCACATCGATCGGCGCCGGGATGCCGAAATTCAGAATCTGGCTGGTGATGTTGGCCGGCTGGAAGAAGAACGTCATGTCCAGGAATCGCTCGCGCAGGCGCTTCCGGAGCAGAACCTCATAGGCGCGGGTGGAGCCGTGCTTCTCCTTCAGCGAAATCAGAATCTCGCCATCGGCGCTGGAGATGGTGGGAATGTCTCCTTGGGCGATACTTGGCCAGCTGTTCGGAATTCCGATGTTATCGATGAGCGTGTCGATCTCGTTCGCGGGGATCACATCGCGGATTTCGTGTTCCAGCGCGGCGAACCTTTCCTCCGTGTCTTCGATCCGGGTGCCCGCCGGAGCGCGCGCATGAAGGCGCATTTGGCCGGAATCGACGTCGGGGAAGAAATCCTCGCCGACCAGCCACGCGAGGCCGAGCGAGCCGACGGAAACTCCGAGGAAGGCGGTAAGCACGAGGCCGCGATGTTGCAGAGACCAATCGAGCAGACCCATGTAGCGGTATCGGAGCTTCTCGAAAAGCACGTTGAACAGATGGTGGCCGCGCCAGAATAACCCCGTGCCGCGGGTGGCCTCTCCGCCCTCCCCCTCCGTGTACAACTCGATCTCCGACTGAAGAAGGTAAGTCATCATCGTCGGCACCAACGTGCGGGATAGCAGATACGAAGCGAGCATGGCGAAGACGACCGCCATGGCGAGCGGGGTAAATAAATACCGGGCCGTGCCGGTGAGCAGCAGCACGGGGACGAACACGATGCAAATCGCAATCGTCGCGACAAAGGTGGGGACGGCGATCTGCGACGCGCCATCGAGCACCGCCCGGACGAGCGGCTTCCGCATCGCAATGTTCCGGTGGGTGTTCTCAATTTCGACCGTCGCGTCGTCTACGAGGATGCCGACCGCCAGGGCCAGGCCGCCGAGGGTCATGACATTGATCGTCTGACCCAAAAGGCTCAACAGGCAGAGGGAGGTAAGAATAGAGAGCGGAATCGAGATGCAAACGATCAAGGTGCTCCGCCAGCTTCCCAGGAAGAGCAGGATCATCATGCCGGTGAGTCCGGCAGCGATTAACGCTTCGCGCACGACGCCCTGAATGGACGCGCGCACGAAGACTGATTGGTCCCCGAGCACGACCACCTTCAACTCCGGCGGCACGTTCGCGAGAATTCGGGGAAGCGCGGCCCTTACGGCATCCACGATGGAAAGGGTTGAGGCCTTGCCGTTCCTGGTCACGGTGATCAGAACGCCGCGAGATCCGTTGGTGCGCACGATATTGTTTTGCACCTGGAACCCGTCATGGACCTGGGCCACATCCTTGATGTAAACCGTGGCGCCATTTACGGTCTTGATGGGCAGATCGTTCAATTCGTCCAGGATCGCCGGGCTGCTATTAACTCTGACCTGGTATTCGGTCCGGCCCAACTTTGCCGTTCCGGCCGGCAGAATCAGGTTCTGCAGGTTCAACGCATTCGAGACATCGATCGGCGAAAGCTGCTTGGCGTAGAGCTCATCCGGATTCAAATCCACCATCACGGCCCGCTGCTTTCCGCCAAACGGATACGAAACCGAGGCCCCCTGCACGGTCCCGAGCGGGGTACGTATGAAATTGTTTCCCAGATCGAAAATTTCCTGCTCGCGAAGCGTCTTGCTGGAGAGGCCGAGCTGCAGGATGGGCACGCTGGCCGCATCGTATTTCAGGACGTTGGCGGGAAACATCCCGGGCGGCATCTGGCGCAGAGAGGTTTGCATGGTAGCCGTCACCTGGGCCACCGCCATATCCACTTTGACGTTCGGATGGAAATAAATCCTTACTACCGCGTACCCGTTGTATGCCTGCGATTCAATGTGCTCGATATCGTTTACGTTGGAAGTGAGGCTGCGCTCGAAGTTGGTCATGACGCGCTTCTCCATCTCTTCCGGAGAGAGACCCGAGTACACCCACAAGACGCTGACGATGGGGATATCGATGTACGGGAAGATGTCCACCGGCATGGTGACGATCGCGGTTCCGCCAAGAATCGCGATGAGAATGGCCATTACGACGAAGGTATACGGGCGAGCGAGAGCCAGCCGGACGATCCACATAAGCTTCTTGCCGCCGGGATTCGCGGAGGCGAAGAGCGGTACGAGCAGTATATCGAACTCAGTGTGGAGAGACTGCGGTTGGCTGGTGGGGGCGCGCGCTATTCGAGTAAACTTTTGTGTTTCTTGAAACCCGGCGGCGTTTCGGGGCGAGGCGGTTTTGAAATTGCGATTACGTTTCCTTCGCTATCGAGTCGCTCGATGGTGGCGTGCTCACGGTCGAGAGTGACGGCTTTCGTGACGGGACCTTTGACCCGCCTGCGGTGAATATGAATTTCTTCTTTCAGGACAAGCCGCTTTTCGATGACAACCTCTTCCTCCACCACAGGAACAATCAGAACGTCGCCCTCTTCCCTGACGGCCGGCGCGGCTGTAACGACCCGGTTCATGGGGATCCGGCTTACCTTCACCACATCCCGAACAACCGGCATCTCGACGTTTTTCTGGATCCGCTCCACTTCTTTGCGGACCCGCACCGACCCGGTTTTCACCGCATGGGTGCCGGTGACGAGTTCTTCCTCAATCACCGGCACCGAACTTTCCTGCGTCTTTTCGTCTTCCATAGCAGAGGAACCTTAACGCCGCCCGGTAAGTTTTTCCCAACCGTGACGGACTGCGGCTTTCACCTGCTCCCACCGGCTTCCCGGGTTGCGGCGCTCATAGTCTGAGCGTATGTCGTTTTCAGCCTGATCCCAGGACTTTCCCTGGTAACGTGGGTCTCCGGCAGAGCGATATCCATATTCGTAAGCGGGCCGCACGGATTCAAAATCGGCACTCGAACCGTAAGTTTGTTCGAAATTCTTTCGGTAATCGGAGGTGAAATCCGGGCCTGTGGAGCCGGCCGTCGCCTCGCCCGCAAGAGTGCCGGCTCCGGCGGTAGTTCCTGAGCCGGACGGAACGCCCGGGGAAGGTGGGTTTGGGGACATGCCGCGAGCGGGTTCCGATGCACCGGACGGCTGCGATTCCCGGCCGAGCGGCTCGACCTTGACTTCGGTGCGGCGAACATTATCGTGCACCGTTTCCGTCCGCTCAGTGGATTCTTTGCCGACCACCACTTCTTCACGAACGCGGGCGCGTTTACCGATTACTGGCTCTTCCGCCATTTCCGGAACTTCGATGGTTTGGTCGCGAAGCGAAGAGACCTCCTGAGGGCTGATTTCACGGTTTACCGGCCGGCGTTCCACGTTTACATGCTCCTCGCGCAGTACGACTTGCTCTGCAACGGGTTGGGTCACCACGACGCTGTAGACGCGAACGCCGCCGCGCCGGATGGCGCGCTTTCCGACCTGGAGTTCCTCTTCCACAACCTCGATTGGGCCGCGGCCGACGGTTCGTGCAGTATCCGATCCGGAGCGCCGGTCGACATCGACGGCGCCATAGCGATTCAAGACGTCGACGGCAGGATCAACCGACTCCGCCAGGACCGTTGCTCGTAGAATCGTGCTGCCGCTGACAAGAGCGCCTTCATAGCCGCGGCGCTCCTCGTCGTCGCGATCCGAGCCGAAGAAGCTATTCCACCAGCCCATAAAGCCGGATTGATTTTGCTCCTCGTTCTGATAACCACTGGATCCGGCACCCGCGGTCTTCCGGTTGGAATCGATATGGATGGCATCTGCGGGCACCCCGTTATTTTCGAGTTCGCGCGCAGCCTGCCGGGCCGTGCTGTAGTCGTTGAATGTCGATATAAGAGTGCGTGTGTTCATGTCCATACACGGGCACGGAAGCTGCCAGTGTTTTGGCGATCTTGGGTCAATCTGCACGAATCGTTGTACGCCGGTCTCCGACGTCCAAATCGGGATTGCGTTAAAGGAAGAGGTTTGTTCCTGCGAGGTCCACGACCTCATTACCCCGGCCATTCAACACGGCTTTCAGCAGATGCAGGCTAAAGCCGAGCGCTTCCTGCCGACTGATAGTCGGCGGCATGGAAAGTTCCTGGCGGTTTACTATCACGTCAACCAGTGCAGGCCCATCGTGCTGGAGAGCGCGAACCAGAGTGGGACGTAACTCTTCCGGTTTCTCGACACGGATGCCTGGGATATTCGCCGCATCCGCCATCTTTGCGGAGTCCGGGTTGGCCAGATTTGTGCCGTATACTCCAGCAGTCCCGCCGCTTTCATCTCCAGTTCTACGAATGCCAGGGCGCTATTGATAGATACCTCCGCCACTTGTTTCGCCATCGATCCAATCCTTCCTTTCTCGCTCTAACGCCGATCCGTCCATTTGTCTCTTCACGGTGGCGCACCGCCAGCACCGCAACAATACTCCCGGCGACTATAAGTTCCCTCATCGATTGCGTCCACCCTTCCGACCCCATTGAACAAACTGATATTTAGGGGCTTCCATCCAATCACGTATATCCGGACGGAGCCACCATGCCACTACGAACCCGAGGGCAATGAGGGTCATTATCGTCATGAGCGCGTTGAACATAGTCCTCTATTGAACCGGCGTTTCATATAGCGAGTCGAGGTATGCGACCACCGCCTCCCGTTGAGAGTCGTTCATTTGTACTTCCCATGGCGGCATAGCCGTACCCGGAACGCCTTCTTTCAGGACCTGTAGAGAGTGTGCCTTTGCCAATCGTTCTTCGTGAAAATTCGTCGGGCTCGGCGCGAGCGCCCCGGCTGCCGGCCCATTCCCGCTGCCTTCCATTCCATGACATCCGGTGCAGTTCTGACGGTAAAGATCTCGGCCCTGTTCTATTACGCTCGCGTTGGCGCCTGGGTCGCGGCGCCCGCCAACCTCGATAGTTCGAACGTATGCTGCGAGCGCCGTAAGGTCTGCTCCGCCTAGACGATTCCACCGCGGCATCGCGGAACCCAGGATGCCACTCCACAGAATACGGCTCAGACGAGTGGCAGAATGCTCGACCATCGTCAGATTGGCGGGCCTCGGAAACAACCCGTCAGCTCCGGCGCCGTCTCCATGCCCGGAGATCCCATGACAAGAAGCGCAGTTGTCGCGGAACAATCGCGTCCCGCGCTCGACCAGCGCCGGATCTGCGCTTTCCCGAAGAATGGGTATCTTCGAAGGCTCAGGGACAGAATCGTAACCGGCTAGTTGGCGTGATCGGCCAAGCGACTGAATGTATGCGAGCACGTCCAGTGCATCTTGTGTCGGATGTGCGGCCGAGCCAGCGAATAACCACGGGAACGGAGGCATATTCGATTCGGCGACCACGGCCCGCGGATCGTTCAAGTGCACCAGCTGCCAATCATCCGAATGCACGCCCGATTCGCGCGCAAGGTCCGGACCGATACGCCGTGTGCCCCATAGTTGCGGGTATTCGTACCGAGTCTCCCAAGCTTCTGTCGGCTGGCCCCAGCGAGCCCGATCGGCAGGCAGAAATCGCACCTGCTCCGTGTGACAGTAAGCGCAACCTTCACGGCCGTAAATAATGCGGCCGCGCGCCTGGCTGGCCGCCAGCTCCGGCATGCTGGTGGGGGCTGTCTTCCGGATCTCACGAGCCAACGCACGTCCGGGAAGAACACCCAGTACTACGAATGAAAGCACGAAGAATCCCACCCCCGCAACGAACGTCATCACATAGGCGGTTTCGAGCCAGCGACCGACTCGAATATCTGGGACTATCGTCGGGGCATTCTCTGCCTGTTCCTCCCGAGCCTCGCCTTCCTCATTCAGAGGCCCGGTGAGGATACCGAAGCAGAAGCAGATAAATCCCAGGATAATGGGGACCGCGCTGACCAACCGCACCCACCAATAGTTTCTCGCCGCGACGATCGAGGCTGTCCAGGGAAGATGCGTTTGCCAGTAACCTGCTTCCACCAATCCCGCAAGCGTAAGGTCCGCCACCATGAGAACAAGCCCGGCCACTAGTAACCAATAACTCCACCGGATCGCGCGCTCGGAATAATGTAGCCCTGGAGTGTGTTGCCAAATGTGGGCTAGCCCTCCGGCTGCGATCAGACCCGCGAACCCCAACATGGCCAGATGAGAATGTCCGATCACCCAGTCGGAAAAGTGGATGAAGCGATTCACGGGCATCAGCGCCTGAAGCGATCCCTGCAAGCTCACCACGAGGTAGATCACTACTCCTGTCCACACGAATAGCAGCGGCGTGTCTTGCCGGACTTTGGCGGCGCTTCCGCGTAA
>JAOAPQ010000662.1 GCA_025462965.1 Bryobacterales bacterium | reverse complement strand
GCAGCTAGAACGGCTTCATAGACGGGATCGCGGCCCGGTATCGAGAGTTCTTCACGCAAAAGGGAATAGTCGTCGAACGGCGGGAAAACCGTGCGGCTCTCATGGTTGCGGACGCGCACGTCGACCGTAGACTGGTCAGCCTGCCGGATGCTGGTATGGACGCCCTCCGCAGTTTCTAGAATTACCGAGCTGGCGTCACTCCTCTCCCAAGCAAGCACCGGACTTGCGCCTGACCGTTTCAGACACGCCGCAAGCCATGCTCCCATATAGAACGCCGAAGGGGCCGGTTCCTCGCCCTCGAAGAGAATGCGCACGCTGGTAATGCTCCCGAGTTCCGCCAGGTAACAGCGATTCTCGAAGATTTGGGCGATGAGCTCCCGCCAGCGGGTGAGGCGTGTCCACGATAGATCGGCAACGCGCTGCTTCCCCGCGAAGGCCTGCACGTCATCGAGAGCTGACGCGCGCTGGGGAAAGCCGGAAGAATCGATGATAATTTTATGCGCGATGCCGGCAAGCGCGGAGAACGCGGGCAGGCTGAACAGACGCGCACTGCGGCACCAGAGCATGATGGGCAGATCGGCGACGGTGAGCGGGAGAACCACGGCGGGAACGTCAGCCAGCGAAGCGTCGGATGATGTGATTTCCACCTGCTCGCAGCAGATCTGGCGGCGATGGCCAAACGGCATCCAGCACTGGGCGAAGACGCGCGAGCTGAGAAAGGGCTCGCCGGTTTCGCGGAGCCGGATCACGATGGCGCGGCTAGGGTGTTCGCGCATCAGGGAGGCGAGCGTTTCGCCGACCTGCGCGGGATCGTCGCTCTCATCCACGCCGGTGACGAGCGTCATGGAGCAGGCGCGGAGAACGCCGCCGCTCTCCCCGGATTCGGGATCGTTGGCGAGTGTGACCCAGAGTTCGGACAGTTCCGCGCGGATTTTCTCGGGGTCGATAGTGGCTGAGGCGGCCATTACGGTTTCCTCCAGCTGTGGCCGCGGCGCGCCAGCATTTCTTCCGAGGCGGCGGGGCCCCATGTGCCCGCGGGGTAATTGGGAAATTCGAATTTGTGCTCCGCCCAGACCTGCTGGATCGGCTCGACTGCGGCCCAACTTGCTTCCACCATGTCCTGGCGCGTATACAGCGTCGCATCGCCCACAATCGCGTCGAGCAGCAAGGTTTCGTAAGCGGAAGGCGAGCGTTCCCCGAAGCTGGACCCGTAATTAAAATCCATCGAGACGGGGCGCAGCATCATGCCCGCTCCGGGGCGCTTCGAAAGGAACTTAAGCGAGATACCTTCTTCCGGCTGGATGCGCAGAATGAGGATGTTGATGGATGCGCCGCTGCCATCGGTATCGAAAACAGTATGCGGCGCGGCGTTGAACTCGATCGCGATTTCACTCACGCGCTTGGGCAGGTGCTTGCCGCTGCGGACATAAAACGGCACGCCCGCCCAGCGCCAGTTTTCGACGAAGAAGGTGGCCGCGGCGTAAGTATCGGTCTGCGATCCGGGATCGACGCCCTTTTCCTCGCGGAACCCGGGCAAGTCCTGACCGCCGATCCGCGCGGGACCGTATTGTCCGGAGACGCTGTTGCACAGAACTTCTGCCGGCTTCATGACCCGGATGGAGCGCAGAAGCTTGGCGCGCTCATCGCGAACGGAACCGGGTTGAAAGGTGGCACTGGGCTCCATGGCGATGGTGGCCATCACCTGCAGCAGGTGATTCTGGATCATGTCGCGGAGAGCGCCGGCCTCCTGGTAGTACGCTCCGCGCCCCTCGACACCGATGGATTCGGCGGCAGTGATCTGCACGTGGTTGACGTAGCGGCGGTTCCAGAGCGGCTCGAAGATTCCGTTGCCGAAGCGGAACGCGAGGATGTTCTGGACGGTTTCCTTTCCGAGGTAATGGTCGATGCGATAGACCTCGGATTCGTGGAAGACCTGGTGCAGGTCGTCGCTTAGTTTCTTCGCGCTTTCCAGATCGTGACCGAATGGCTTTTCTACGACGAGGCGCCGCCACCCGGCGCCCTTCGCGAGACCGGCGCTGCCGATCCCCAATGCTGTTTCGGCGTATTGACTAGGTTGGGTGGAGAGATAGAACAGCACATTGCCGCCGGTCTGGCGCTCGCGTTCAATGGCTGCAAGGCACGTGGCGAGCGTGGTGTAACAGGCGGGGTCGCCGACGTCGCCGCCCATGTAGAAAATGCTCTTGGCGAAGCTGTCCCAGACGGTGGCATCGAACTCGGAATTTTCCTGGTAGCGCTGCACGGATTCGCGCATTTTGTCGCGAAACTGATCGTTGGACATCGGCGTGCGCGAGATGCCGAGCACGGCGAAACCGGGCGCGAGCCGGCGTTCCAGGGCGAGCCGATAGAGCGCGGGCATGAGCTTGCGCTTGGTCAGGTCGCCATTAGCGCCGAAGATAACGACAGCGCATTCCGGCATCTTGCGCTCAAAGCGCAACGGATCCTGGAAGGGGTTGTCGGGCGACATGTCTTTCAAACGTATCATGCTTGAAGAGATGGGTTTGCGGCGCGCGCGGGTTCGCCCGCGGGGGGGTGGGAAAAAACGAGTTAACGAAGGGAATAGAGGGGCTTTTGCTTCTCTTCGGGGGAGTTCGGGGATGGCCGCCGATGAACAGGATGAACGCGGATTTCAAGCTAAGACTATCCCTCGCGCGAAGGCCGCCTCCCTATGCCTTCAAAGAATCTGACACGCTGATAATCACTTCCGTGTAAATAGCTTTCATTAGCAGTCAGTACCAAACCAACTTATCGCTCCACGTCGAATTTGCACGAAAGCCCTTCAGCAGAACGCGGAACAGCCGTGTCGTGACGGACGATACGACCGTCAGCGCTTTGTGACCTATTGGACAGTGTGCCTTCTCATCGGCCTTAATTCTTCTTGTAAGTGGCTGGACGATCCCGGACAATCAAGGGGCATCCCTAAGAGTACATCAACACGGGTCCCGCTTAGTTAAATCCCTTGAGTTACTCGTGTTCCGCTGTACCATTGTGCTGCAAAAATTGTGTAGCCGCTGGATTAAAAGGGTGGTAGCGTGCCTACAAGGGATTTCTCAGGGAGTACTAAGTTGTCCGCTCCAGGTTGGTTCTCACTCGGTGTTTGCTCCAGATGGGTACGCTTTACAAGTTCGTCCTCAGCATGAGTCCATAGTGCCGGTATCTTTTAAAAGACAAAGGATATGAGATCCTGGTACCGCTCTATCGCTCTCGACGGACATGGTCCGATCGAACGAAAGAGGTCGATGCTCCGCTCTTCCGGGATATGTGTTCTGCCGCTTTGACCCGAAATCACGCAGCGAGAGCCCGGTAGTTGCGACCCCTCGCTTTTTGAAGATATTAGGGTTCGGCAACAAACCGACACCGATTGACGCCGGGGGATGGCGTCGGTTCCGATAGCCGCCCAGCCGGGAGTTTCCCTTGGACCTATCCCTTACATGTCAGAGGGGCGAAGGCTCGAATCACGCGGGGCGCCTATCCGGACTAGAAGGGATTCTGGCGAAGGTCAAGAACAAGGACTTCCTGGAGGTTTCCGTGTCGATCCTGCGGCGCTCGATTGCAGTGGAAATTGAAAAGAACTCAGTCGAATTGTCTGATATAACCGGGATCTGATGATTGGTCGTGAGTCGGCGGACGCCAGCCCTCCCCAAAGCGACGCAGACCAGGCGCTTAGTCTACTCGAAATGAAGACAAGACCTTGCAGTATTCGGCTTTCCGAAGAAGAGTACAAAACACTCGTGGACGATTCGCTTTCAAGACGCGCGAGCGGTCTGTCCCTCTAGGGCCAGGTCGGTGCTGTCCCCGAGCTCCGCTGCAGAACGTGACAGTGATGTGCACGCGACGATTACCCGCATTACTGCGGAGCTTGGGCGCTGGCCGACCAATTACAGGCGATTCGACATCTGTTAAGCAGCGGCAGTCCGGCCAGCCTGCAGGCCCCCAGCTGCCGGATAAGAGAGCAGAGAGCAAACATCCATGAATTCCATTGAGGGCGGCGCCGCTCCACTAAGAGATATCACCGCAACTCTCGTCCGGAGAAAGTGGCAAGTCTCGATCACGTTTCTCACGATTGTTGCCGGGGTCTCCATAGGTACCTTCCTGTTGCCCAAGCAGTATGAAACCCGCATGAAGATCCTGGTGAAGAATGAGCGCGCGGATATGGTCGTCAGCGCGGCCACCAGCAGCGGATCGGGTTATCGCGGTGAAGTAAGCGAAGCGCAGATTAATACCGAGATCGAATTGCTCAACAGCAATAACCTGCTCCAGCAGGTAGTCGCTCAGTGTGGTCTTGAAAAGCTGGAACGTTCGGGCGGATCGGTCGCCCGTGAGCGTCTGCCTGTCGCGATCGAAAGAGCCGTCTTGCGGCTTCAGCGCAACCTGAAGATCTCGCCCGTCCGCAAGGCGAATATCATCGAGGTCAAGTATGCCGCCAGGAACCCCCAGCTGGCCGCTGCGGTGCTCCGGCATTTGGCTGAATTGTACCTGGAGGCGCACCTCAGAGTCCATGCCACACCCGGCACCTACGAGTTCTTCACGAAACAGGCGGCGCGTTACCAGAGCGAGCTTAAGAATGCCGAAGCGAAACTGGCGGAGTTCCGTCAAAAGGCGAACGTCGTTATGCTCGCGCAGCAGAAGGACACTATGCTGCAAAAGGCATCGGATTCTGAATCGGCGCTGCTACAGGCCGAAGCGGCGATAAGTGAATACAGGGAGAAGATCGCAGATACCCGTAAGCAACTCGACGCCGCGGCGGCGCGAGTAGTAACCCAAAGCCGCACGCTATCTAACCAGTACTCCGTCGAGCGCTTGGGTACCATGCTGGCCGAACTCCAGAATAAGCGCACGCAGCTTCTGGCAAAGTTTCGTTCCGATGACCGATCAGTTCAGGAAACCAGCCGCGAGATCATTGACACGCAGGCCGCGTTGGAAAAAGCAACGAAACTGACCGGGCTGGAGCAGGCCACGGACGTTAACCCGGTGCGACAGACCCTGGAGATCGAAATGGCGAAAGAGCAGGCAGAGCTGGCGGGAATCGATGCGCGCCGCCAGATGCTGGCGCGGCAAGCGCAAAGCTATCGGCGGCAACTCATGAGGCTGGGCGACTTCACCACGGAATATGAGGATCTGACGCGCAACCAGAAGGAAGCGGAAGACAATTATCTGCTCTACGCGAAAAAGACTGAAGAATCGCGCATTGCGGAATCGCTCGACCAACAGAAGATTGCCAACGTAGCCGTTGCGGAGACGCCGGCGGAACTGCACCTTCCTTCGAAACCGAATGTGCCGCTGAACCTGGCGTTGGGCGTGCTGATGGCCGGTTTTCTCAGTCTGAGCCTGGCTTTTGGCCTGGAGTATCTCAGCCAGGCTGGACCGGAGATGGAGGTAGGCTGGCAGATCGGCCCGGGCGCCGCCGTTAGAGCGCCGCGTATCGCTGGTTCAATTGAGAAGCCTTCCGATTTGGAAGCGTTGACGGGCCTTGCTGTACTCGCCACCCCGTATCGCCCGTAGACTACGTATCACACTCATTTCGCTTCGGGAAGGGCCGTTCGGTGTCTCGCCTGACCCCGTTTTTTCTTCGAGAATGAGCAACACCTGGAAGCTCCCTCGCTTCTTGCCGCCCGACTGCTGAAGATCTGGAGCAATTAATGAGTAAGAACTTTGCCGTATTGAGAAAGGCCGGTTCGGAGCCTTCGCGAGCGACACAGCCGCACGTTGAGCCGGCGGCGCCCAGGAGGGAGTATGCGGAATTGATTAGGCTGCTGTTCGAAAGCCCGCGCGCGGTAGCGATCGTGGGGATCGGCTCCGACAAAGGCGTTGCCGGCGTGTGTGAAGGGCTTGCCAAGGAACTGGCTTTATCCGGCAAACGCGTGGTCATCGTTCCTGTGGAGAGATTGCTGCGGATGAACCCGATCACGATTCCCGACGAAACGGCCCTCATGACCGGGATTGCGCAGAACGTATGGCTCTGGCCTTCGCCGCTCGGCCGGCCGATTGGGTTCTTCCACTCCTGCGAATCAAAGCCGGCAGGCGCGAACAATTGGCTCGATGCTTTGCGCCGGAATTTCGACGCGGTGTTGTTGGATTGTCCCGTTCTGGATACGACATTCGGCGTGACGGAAGTCGCCGCCATGGCGGATGGAGCGGTGCTCGTCGTCGAGGCTGGGCGGACATCCACCGAGCAAATCCTGCGTGACCAACGTGCGCTGCAGTTGGGGGGCGCCACATTAGCCGGCTGCATCCTGCTTCGGAGGAGGTAATTCTGTGCGAGTCAATAGCCTGGTTCTCTCGACATTTCTCATAGTGTCGTGCGGGGGCGCTACCCTCGCGCAGACCGGAGGTTTCTCCGAGCACGATCCACGCTATCGCCTTCAGCCGGCTGATGTCCTGGAGGTTCATTACCGGTATACCCCGGAGTTCGACCAATCGGTCACCGTGCAGCCGGATGGTTTTGTCACGTTGCAGATTGTGGGCGACCTCAAGGTGCGGGGCCTGACTCTGGAGCAGGCGAAGGCCGCAATCCTCGAAAAAGCCAACCTCCGCCTTGTGGAACCGGAAGTTACTTTGGCCCTTAAAGATTTCGAAAAGCCCTATTTCGTGGTTGGAGGCGAAGTAGGCAATCCCGGCCAGTTCGAAATGCGCGGATCTGTTACGGCAGTCCAGGCGATCGCGAGGGCAGGCGGATTCAAAAACAGTTCAAAACATTCGCAGGTGGTTCTGTTTCGCAGGGTAAGCCCCGATCTGGCGAAAACGGAGATCCTCAACCTAAAGGCGGCCATGACCGGATCTACGTCGGAGCCAAACATCGATCTGCGCCCCGGCGACATGCTGATTGTTCCGCAGAACCGCGTGAGTAAGATCGAACGTTACGTCAAATGGGGAAGTTTCGGCGCATATATGAACCCCTTGGGCCGGTAAGACCCTTCTCGTTTCGGTCATTTCTGTCATGGATGCCTCAACCCGGGAGAGCAGTTAGAGCCCTCTCCGCGCTATCGAGGTTCGTTCCATTCAATTGGGTTACTGCGTGACCGGTTTCCGGCATTCATTCAGGCAAGGGAAGCATGCTCGTATCTGATGACAATCGATCCACGGCCCGGCCGTATAGCATCCTGACTGCGACTTCCCGTTGCGAGGCCAAGGGAGCACCCGCGGCATCGCACAGAGTTTTAATGGTCTCGTATTACTGCAGTCCGTTCAGAGGGTCAGACTGGGGGGCTGGTTGGGGTCGTGCTGTCGAGGCCGCCAGACAATTTGACGTCACGGTGATTACCAGCGAGCGGTCGCGTCACGATGTCGAGACATACCTCCGGGAGCGTGGAGAAATTCAGAATCTACGGTTTGTTTATCTCGATAGCAGCCGGATGGAGAAAATCCTGGAGAAAGTGCCCGCATCATTTCTTTACGCGAACCCATTCTCCTATGCCAGGTGGCAGAAGAGGGTGGCTCGGGCCGCGCTGAAACTGCATGCGGCGGACCCGTTTGATCTCGCGCATCAGGTCAACTTGATCGGCTTTCGCCAGCCAGGGTATCTCTACAAGCTCGGGATTCCTTTCGTCTGGGGCCCGATCGGCGGCATGCAGAATTATCCGTTTCGCTTCCTCACCGCCGCCGGTCCTTCCGGAGCAGCGATGGAGCTCGTTCGGTCGGCGATTAACTGGGCGCAGATGCGCTTCAGCGCAAAGGTCCGCCGCGCGGCCCGATCCGCGGCCGTCGTGCTCGCTGCAAATTCAGTTGCGAAACGCTCCATCAGGAAGCACCAGGGCCGGGAGGCGCTGCTGCTTTTGGATGTCGGGATCGACGCCGTGCAACCGAAGCAGCCGTCCGGAGATCGCCCTGGGCACATCCGGATCCTGTGGAGTGGTGAGTTGATTCCGCGCAAAGCGATTCATCTGCTTCTATCCGCGCTCGGATCGGTCAGGAATGAGATGAGTTTCGAGTTGAAGGTTCTAGGCCGCGGTCCTCTTCTCAGCAAAGCTCTCAGTATGGCTTCCGAACTGGGAATTGAGGACCGGTGCCAATTCATGGGCTGGCTCCCCCGGGCAGAAGCGGCGGCGCAATCCGAATGGGCGGATGTCTTCGTGTTTACGAGCCTGAGAGACACCTCCGGCACCGTGATGATCGAGGCCATGAGCCGCGGTGTACCGGTGATCTGTTTCGATCACCAGGGCGCCCGGGATATCGTGACGAAAAAGTCCGGAATCAAGCTGCCGGTCACCAATCCGAAGGATGCCGTGCGCCGGCTTGCGGGCGCCCTTCAGACCCTTGCCGAAAACCGCGATCTTCTCAATGAGCTGTCCGGGGGGGCGGCCGAACGTGCAAAGGAGTTTCTCTGGTCGCGCAATGGCTCCCGGATGGCCCTGATCTACCGCTCGGTTTTGGCGAAAGCTCCGGACCTGGTCTGATTTGTGAGACAGGGTGAGGTGCGAGCACTCGGCTGCAACGGGCGGAGATGATGGTCGAAACCATTGAGGCGGCGGCGCCGAAGCGCGTTTCGGCGAAAGAGGCGCGCCGGTCGCTCATAGCCTTGGCCGACCAGGGCGTGATGAGTGCCGCGAACTTTTTCCTGCTGCTGGCCGTTGCGCGCTTCACTTCTGCGGTCGAGACCGGCGCGTTCGTACTCGCCTTACGTACGGTCGATATATTTACGGAACTCTACAATGTCTTAATCTGGGCTCCGTTCACGCTATTCGCGCCCGGCTGCGAAACCGGAGAGCGTCGGCGCTATAGCGGGAGCGTACTTGTCCACCAAACCGGCATGACCCTGCTGACGATCGCCGGGGCAGTCCTTGTGATCGCCGTTTTGTTCTCCACGCGCGTAAGTGAGTCCGCCGGATTTGCCCTTGCCGCGGTTCTCGCGGGCGGCTCGATGCTTCTGCGGGAGTTTGCGCGGCGAATGGCGTTCTCAGCCCTCCGGGTCGAGCACGCACTGGCGATCGATTCGGCGGTATTCGTGCTGCAGGCGGCGGGTGTTATCTTCCTGCGGGCGAGACATGCATTTTCGAGCACTAGCGCACTTTGTGTAGCTGGCCTCGCGTGCTTAGTTGTCGCGGTGGCATACCTCGGCTTGACGCAGGAGAATTTCGAGATCGAGCGTAGCAGCATTCGCCGACATTTAAGCCGCAATTTGCGCTATGGGCGATGGCTGTTTGGGTCGGACTTCGCGCTGTTGCTGAGCAACCAGATATATCCCTGGCTAATCGCCGCGGTTGTGGGCAAGGCGGCAGTAGCCGTCTTCGCGGCCAGCCAGGCGATAACTAACTTCGCGCGCATGTTTTTGATCAGCTCGCAGAATGTACTGCTTCCAAACGCAGCTCGGGCATGGGCAAACGGCGGTAGTGGAGAACTGCGGCGAATGGTCCGGCAGAGCACTCTGGCACTCTCCGGTGGAACAGCTCTTTTCTGCGTGGCGATGCTGGTTGGAAGCCGGCCGCTCGTAGAGTTGATCTACGGCGATCGCTTTCCTCAGGCAGCCAATGTCGTGTTTCTGCTCTCACTGACGATTCTGGCCATGGCGGTTACACTCCCGTCCACGATCGCCTTGTCAGCAGCCAGGAGAGCGGATCTTAACGTCGTAGCCAACGTGCTTGCGCTTCTGGTGCACGTTACAGCGGGTCTGCTCCTGACGGGCCGGTTCGGCGCAGTGGGGGCGGCATCTGGGCTGCTGCTGGGAAGCGGTGTTGCAGCGTTGGTGCGGCTTCATTTCTATCGCCGGGTCTTCGGAGGATACCGATGAGCAGCGACACCCCAGTCAATCTCAAGAATTTGCCCTGGGGCAGCTTCCTGTTTCTGACCGTGACCTTCTGGTTCTGCAGCAGGCCGAATTTCTTCTACTCGGTCGAAGACCCGCCGGTAGCCGCGGCCCTCCAGGGCGCACGCCCCGATGACTGGACCAAGGCTCTGGCGCTCGCGGTTTTCACCGTATGGAGCGGGTACACGCTTCTGCGGGGGCGACGCTTTTCGCTGAGCGTCAAGCTTGCGCCTCTGGCATTTCTCCTCGGGTATATCGGTTGGTGCGCCGCTAGTATCCTCTGGAGCGATCACGTGGGCATGACTGTCCTGAAACTGGTGCCTCTTCTAATCTCGTGCCTCGGCGCCGTGGCTATGTGTTATCGATTCGCGCTGGAAGAGTTGGCGGCGCTTAGCTTCCTGAGTTGTTCCGCTATGGCGGCAGTGGGTCTGGTGGCGGAGATAGCCCTTGGCAGTTTCCAGCCGTGGGATGCCGACTACCGTTTCAAGGGAGTCTGGCATCCCAATTTGCAGGCCAT
>JAOAPQ010000654.1 GCA_025462965.1 Bryobacterales bacterium | reverse complement strand
CAAGGAAATGCGCGTGCGCCTCGGCCCCGCAAAGGGCAAAGACTGGTGTACCGCGTTTGGGCCCTGGCTCGTCACCACCGATGAAATTGGCGATCCGTATTCCCTGGAAATGGTGGCGCGCGTGAATGGCGAGGACTGGTCCCGCGGAAATTCAGGCGCCATGTTCTGGAAGTTCGAACAGATGATCGAGTTCCTTTCGAAAGACGATACGATCCTTCCGGGCGATGTCATCGGTTCGGGCACCGTCGGCACCGGGTGCGGGCTTGAGCTCGATCGCTGGGTGAAGCGCGGCGATGTCATCGAGCTGGAGATCGAAAAGATCGGCGTGTTGCGTAACCGAGTCGTTTAAAAGGAGACCATGTATGTATCCGCTAAAGAAGGGCAAGACTACGCAGCAGGCGCATGTCGGCATCCCGGAAGGCACGTTCGAGGAGGAGCACGGGCGTAAAGGCTTCTACGGCAAGTCCGCGCACCTCTATCACGCCCACGCGCCTACCGGTTGGATTCGCTTTGAAGGCAAGCTGCGACCGCACCTGTTCGACCTGAACAAGATCGAGGCGCCGGAGCTTCCGGTCGCGTTCCTCGGCAACAACGACGTCAAGCTCTACGTCTCGCGCCGCGCGGAGCCTATGCCCTACTACTACCGCAATGCAGATGGCGACGAGTTGATCTTTGTTCATCGGGGCAAGGGCACGATTGAAACCGATTTCGGGCCGCTCACCTTCGAGCCGGGCGATTATATCGTGATGCCACGGGCGGTGACGTACCGCATCCTTCCCGATACGAAAGACAACTTCTTCCTCATCACGCAATCCAAGGCTGAGTTCAACCCGCCCGAGAAAGGCCTGCTTGGGCAGCACGCGCTTTACGATCCAAGCGTCGTGACCACGCCCGAACCAGCCCCACATCTCGACGATAACCGCGAGTGGGAAGTCTGGATCAAAGTGGATGACGAGATATCGAAAGTAGTCTATCCGTTCAACCCCATCGATGTGGTCGGCTGGAAGGGCGATCTCACGGTCTGGAAGGTCAACATGCGCGACATCCGGCCGATCATGAGCCACCGCGCGCATCTCCCGCCGAGCGCGCACACGTCGTTCATCACGGAAGGCGCTGTGGTCTGTAGCTTTCTACCGCGCCCGCTCGAACAGGATCCCCAGGCGTTGCGCGTTCCGTTCTTCCACCGCAACACGGATTACGATGAGTTCATCTTTTATCACGACGGCGATTTCTTCAGCAAGGACAATATCAAACCCGGTTACGCCACGCTGCACCCGCGCGGCATCCACCACGGTCCGCACCCGAAAGCACTGGCCAACCAGGGCAAGAAGACTCAAACCGACGAGTACGCTGTGATGCTCGACGGCCTGAACCCCATTCACGTGCTGCCGGCGGGCGAGGCGGCGGAATGGAAAGAATACTGGGCAAGCTGGAAAGAACAGAAGTGACCGTTGATCCGGCCGAATCGGACCCACGCAACATATATAAGCTAATGGTCGGCGCAATCGTTCCCCGGCCTATTGCCTTCGTCTCCACACTAAGCGCTGCCGGGGTTCGCAATCTTGCTCCGTTCAGTTTCTTCACAGCGGTAAGCGCGAATCCTCCCGTGATCTGCTTCTCACCCATGATTCGCGGGAGCGATGCTTCCAAGAAGGACACGCTGCGGAACATCGAGGAAACCGGCGAGTTCGTGGTCAACGTCGTTTCAGAGGAGTTCGCGAAAGCAATGAACGCCTGCTCGGGCGAATATCCGCCCGAAGTCGACGAGTTCGATGTCTCAAAGCTGACTCCGATCCCGAGCGAAGCGGTCAAGCCGCCGCGCGTAGCCGAAGCCCACGTCCAAATGGAGTGCCGATTGTGCAAAGTTGTGCACGTCAGCGCGAAACCTTTGGGCGGCAGCCTGGTATTGGGAGAAGTTTTGCGTTTTCATGTGGATGACGCGATTGTGCACAATTTCAGCATTGATCCGGACAAGCTGAACGCCATCGGCCGCATGGGCGGACCAACCTACGTCCGCACGACGAACCGATTCGACATGCAGAGACCCAAATGATCTTTACGCCCACGCGCGAGTTTATCGAACAGACCAACGTATGGCGCTTCATGCAGCGACTGGGCTTCGGCGACCGCGAAGCATTCCTCGCCTGGTCGCGAAACGAACCCGAACGCTTCTGGGTCGAGATCATGCGCGAGATGAACGTCGAATGGTTCACGCCATACGAGCGCGTCCTGGACGCGAGCCGCGGGCCCGAGTGGACGCAATGGTTTGTGGGCGGCCGGCTGAATATCGCGCGCAACTGCCTCGACCGCTGGGCGGATTCCGGCCGCGCCGCCTGCATCTGGGAAGGCGAGAACGGCACCACACGCACCGTTACCTTCGCGGATTTGCAAAACGAAGCCAATCGTGTGGCGAACGGGTTCGTTTCGTTGGGCCTGGAACCGGGCGACCGCGTCGCGCTGTGCCTGCCGATGGTCCCGGAAATTCTCCCTATCCTTTATGGATGCTTCAAAGCCGGGCTGACCGTTGTTCCGATCTTCGCCGGCTACGGCGCCGGCGCTATCGCCGCCCGCATCGAGGATTCCGGAGCGCGGGCCATCATCACGGCGCCTTCGACAGAACGCCGTGGTAAGCGCCTCCCTTTAATAGAGAAGATGCCTTCCGGCGTGGAGCACATTTTCGTGATCGGTCCCGCCTGGGAGGACTTTCTGCGAGAACAATCGCCCGCGTTCAAGACCCTCTCTGTGGAGTCCGAGCACCGCGCACTTATCCTATATACTTCCGGCACGACCGGCAAAGCGAAAGGCGCCGTCCACACGCATGCCGGCTGCCTCGCGCAAACCGGCAAGGAGATCTGGCTTGGTTTCGATCACAAGCCCGGCGACCGCTTCTTCTTGTTAACCGACATCGGATGGATGATGGGTCCTTGGAGCATCATCGGCAACCACCTGTTCGGCGGGACGATCTTCCTCTACGACGGCGCGCCGGACTTCCCCACGCCCG
>JAOAPQ010000597.1 GCA_025462965.1 Bryobacterales bacterium | reverse complement strand
GGTCCTTGCTGACTATTTCAGCGTGGCCGGGCATGCCCATATAGAGTTGCAGGTCTTCCGCGGGGCGGCCGGCGGCGTCTTCCACGCGGAAATCGAGAGCAGCGGGCTGTTTCGCGCGGATCGGCGTGTCCGAGTGCAGCCAGACCATGCGGTAACCGCCGGATAAGCCCTGCCCGAAGACGCCGGCGGAATCGTCACCGGAAAGGGCACGGCCGGCGATGGCAGGGACGGTAAGTTGAGTGGCGAGAGTCTCGGGGAAGCCGTCAGCATGGACGATGTCCGCGAAGAGTTTGTAATTGCCGGGCGGCAGGGAGGGTAAATCGGTCGAGAACGCGCCGTCATCGGTCATCTCGGGATGCAGGTGCCACATCATGTTCATATCGGCCACACGAATGACGAAGAGGTGCATCAGGTGGTTGTGGTCGGGGATAAGGTCGTCGCTTTTGCGAAGCTGAAAGAAAGACGCACTAGCGAGCTTGAGGGTGAGATGGGAACCGTCGCGGGTGGCGGCCATGTCCATCGGCTTGTAGATGTGACTGCGATACTGGCCGGCCTCGTCATTCCACCAGCGGCTTCCGAAGTACAGAATTCCGATCAGCACCGCCGCGGTGGCGCCCATGGCGATCCAGGCGCGGCGCCGTTGTGCCGCTGAGGGCTGCACGCCAGGTTCAAGTTGGGAGTCCCGGACGCTCGCGCCCACGATGCTAACCAACCCCAGCACCAGAACGACCATCGCGCCGAAGAGAGCCACGCCCAAACCTTTCCCCATCTGGCTGATGCGGCTTGCTACCGCGGGAATTGGAACCGAAAGCGTGCCTGGGCCTTGCGCGCCATCAACGTCTATTCGGACCTGGAAGGAGCCGAAGGCCATCAGCCAGAGCGAACCGGTGTAGAAGTGTGGATCTTCTTTTGAGGGCTGCATGACATCCGCAGTGGGCGGGTGATTGGCGCCGGGGCCGGTGAGCGGGATCGGTACGATGTGGATCGTGCGAATGTCGCCGGAGAGCGCGCGGACATCCACTTCAGCGACGCCGGGGATCACGCCGGGGGGACGGATGGTGACGTAGAGCCGATACGGCCCGGCCTGTCCTTCGAAGTAGACGTCCGGGCTGCCGATATGCGCATACGCCGCGACGGCGGCGAAGAGCAACAGTAGCGCGCGGAGCACCTTCAACGGCGGACTCTTCCGAGCCACCCGCCGCAAGCCAGGCCGACGCGAGTGGTCACGATGGCGAACGCAACAGCCATGCCGAGTTCGCGGAAGAACTGGGCGCTGGTTTTGTCGAAGGTTAAGAAAGCGTAGCGCATAAGGACCGATGTGGGCCGGGTGTGGTAGTCGAAATAGCTGCTGCCGAAGATCCAGTTCCGGGCGTAAACGGACTGGAGGAAATCGGCGAAGGGCCACTGCACGGCCAGCAGGATCGTGACGAACACAAAGCCGGAGACGATAGAAAGCAACCAGGAGTTCCAGTTCCGGAAGCGGGCCCAGAGGAGATCCAGGACGACCGCGGGGATGATGATCAGAACCGGGAAGGGCGGCGGCACGAAGTGGGTGACCTGGTAGTAAACCGGGCCGAGTTTGGGAGTGGCCGGGAAAAGCGGGAGTATCCAGATGAAGCCGATAATCACCAGGCTGTAGATGGCGCCGGCGGTGGTGGCGGCCCACTTACGGCCCGTGGCGCGCGACAAGGCGACGAGAGCGCCCGGCACCACCATGGAAACCACGCGGTAGAATACGCCGCTGTGCTGGATGGCGACGAATGTGTAGTCCATGGAAATGACGAGTTTCAAGACCAGCACCATCGCGCCGATATAGAGAAACAGATTCGTGAGGACCGAGCGCGCGCGGCCTTCAGCGCGGTTCATCCGGCCGGCGATGAGGACGAGAGCACCGATCTCCACCGTGACCATGCCGAGAGCGAGCACCATGTGGGGAGGGCTGAGAATCTTGACGTCGAGTCCGTAGGCGTTGTGCCACCAATCGTCAAACGGCGCTGAGATGAGCATGACGAAGCCGCCCCAGGCGGCGATGAAGGCTCCCAATGGGCCGCGAAGTCCCCAGACGTTGACGGAGGTTTGTTTGAGCGGGACGTTGCCGAACGTGGTGCTCAGGATGAGATACCCGCAGGAGATGCCGGCGAGCACTCCGCAGAGATAGATCGCAATATGGGCGGGCGTCAGGAAGCTGTCACGGCCGATGGACCGATGCCAGGAGATATCCCAGTGGACGCCGACCATGGCCGAGGTGGCGGCGACGACCGCGAGCCAGATGTACCAGGGCACCGGCCGCGTCGCCTGGGCCAGTGAAGGTGATGCGGTCATATGTTGGTAGGGTATCACCCGAAAAATCGGCTCTAATAAGGACGAAGAGCGCCGATACGTCTTTTGTGAGCAGCTTTCTGAATAACGCCGAGCGGATTTTCGACGTGGCTCGGCAGAGTTCGGAGCCGGAAGATTTGACAATCCGGTTAAATCCAGAGGGCGGGATTCACATCGTGGCCGGGCCCGACTATTCGTATACCTCCTCCGATACGACATACCGGGTCCGGCGCGGTCAGGGAATTGTTGAGGTGCAGGGCCAGGCGGGAGCGCAGACTTGCCTGTTACGGACGAAACAGGTGGCGCGATGCTGGATGACGGATCGACCTATGTATCTGGTCGCCTGAGATTTTGGGAAGTGAGCGGGTACTAAACACTCATGACGCTGGACCGCATCGTGAGAGGAGGACAGGCGGTTTACCGGCACTCGGTGGTGACCACGCTGAAGACAGTGGGAGTGCCGTCGATGAGGGCGACTCTTCCTTCCGGCATTCACATGAATATTGGCACGAACGATATCCTCGCCCGCCGAGTTTGGAATGAGCGGAGCTTCGAGCGTGCGGTGCGGGACGCCATCACGAACGTTTTGCACGCCGGGATGAATGTCGTCGATATCGGCGCAAACATTGGCTACTACTCCATCCTCGCGGCGAGGCTGATCGGACCGGAGTTCCGCGTGCTGGCGGTGGAACCGCAACCGGCCGTGGTTCGCAAGCTCCAACAGAACATCGCACTGAACGGAATTACGAATATTGAAGTGGCCCAGGCTGCGCTATCGAACGTTGAGGGCCCGATGGATTTCTTCGTTCCGGAGCCGGGAATGGAATCGCATGGGAGCCTGCGTGCGAACGGGACTTTCGACGCAAGGGAGAAGGTCACGGTGCAGGCCCGTCTGCTGGATCGCCTTCTGGCGGAGCGCGGGTTCGATTCGGTGGGTCTGATCAAGATGGACGCAGAAGGCGCGGAGCTGCCGATTATCGAGGGCGCGAAAGAATTGCTTTCATCGCCGCGGCGGCCGCACATTGTGTTTGAATCGGCCGAAATCAACAGCCGGCCTTTCGGTTACTCGGTGTTCGATCTGCTAAAGCGCATCCACGAGTTTGGATATGAGCTGCGGCAGTTGGACGAGGCCGACTGGATGGCGATTCCGAAGGTATAGAGCTTACTTGTTGGGATTTTGTAAAAGAAGCGTGAAGGGCCGACGTTTCTGTTCCGCGCGTTGGAAGTGCTTGTCCAAGCTGACATGCCTAAAAAGTTTTCTGCTCGTCCGTTGATATCGTTAGTAGCCGCGGCTTTCCTCACCCTCCCGGTGGCGGCTCAAACGCCTACTACTCCGCTCGATACGCTGATCGCCAACCACGGGTCGGTTACGGTCGGAGACGTTACCTTCAGCAATTTCCAGAAGCCCAAGGTGCTGCCGAGCCCGGTCGGAGTGCTGGGGGAGTTCAATGACATCGGCGTCAGCA
>JAOAPQ010000584.1 GCA_025462965.1 Bryobacterales bacterium | reverse complement strand
TTTTCGAATCCTGCGACCTTAAAGCGGGCGGAAACATCCAAGCACCCTAACGAGGCGAACTTGACTAAGCTGAAAATGTATCTCTGCGCTTCTGGCGCGTTACTCGCGAGCAGCCTTTCACTCTCCTGTAACACGAAGGCCGGCGCGGCAAACCAGGCGATGGCCATGCCGCCGCCAACGGTCTCGGTTGTGGAAGTAGGGCCGCACGATGTACCAATCTATAGTGAATATGCCGCGCAAAGTTTCGCGCGCGACATGGTGGAAGTGCGCGGCCGTGTCGATGGCTATATCGAGAAGCGCCTGTTCCAGGTAGGGTCCGACGTCCAGGCCGGCCAGGTTTTATACGTTCTGGATCTGCGCCCTTACCAGGCCGATGTACAGAAAGCCAAGGGCGACGTCGCACAGAGCGAAGCGAACCTGGAATATGCCAGGAAGCAGGTCGGCCTGCTGCAGGCTCAGGCGGATCTCGCGCAGGCGGAAGCCAATCTCGCCAAAGCGAAACAGGACGTGCAACGTCTGCAACCGCTCGTGAAACAGGAAGCCGCGCCCCAGCAGGACCTGGACAACGCTGTAGCCGCCTTGCAGGGAAACCAGGCCAATGTGGACGCCAAAAAAGCCAACGTCGAACAGAACCGGCTTTCCACGCGCTCGCAGATCGGAACGACCGAGGCGCAGTTGGAATCGAACAAAGCCCTGTTGCGCAATGCGGAACTTAATCTCGAGTATGCAACCGTACATGCGCCCATCGGCGGGCGCATTGGCGATTCGCTGATTCCGGTCGGTGGCCTGGTGAGCAAGACGTCCACCCAACCTCTTACTACCATCGTTCCGCTCGATCCCATCTGGGTCCGCTTCAAAGTCAGCGAAGGCGAGTACCTCGCGTCCCAGCGTCAGAAGAACCACGCGGAAGTCTCGCGCATTCCGCTCGAGCTGATTCTGGCGGATGGCAACGTTCATCCCTGGCCCGGTCACATTCAAAATGCCTTGAACCAGGTGGATGCCAAGACCGGCACGCTCGAACTGCAGGCCACTTTCCCCAACCCGCGGCATAACGTCCTGCCGGGGCAGTTCGGCAAGATCCGCGTGAAGACCGACGAACGCCCGAACGCTATTACCGTCCCGCAGCGCGCGCTACAGGAGCTGCAGGGCATGCAATCCGTGTTCACCGTTGGATCCGACAACAAGGTGCTGGCGCACAGCGTGGTCACCGGCGACCGCATCGGTTCGGACCAGATCATCGAACAGGGCTTAAAGCAGGGTGATCGTGTAATCGTTGAAGGCGCATTGAAAGTCCGGCCCGGGATGGCGGTGGACCCTCAGCCGTATAAGCCCGCGAGCAAGTAAGCTATGGCCAAATTCTTTATCGATCGACCCATTTTCGCGATCGTCATCGCGATCGTCATCACCCTGGTCGGCGCGGTAGCGATTCCGTCGCTACCCATCGCGACCTACCCCGAAGTGGTTCCGCCAGTTGTCCAAATCACGGCGATTTATCGCGGCGGCAACTCGCAGGATCTCGAAAAGACCGTCGCGCAACCCATCGAACAACAACTCGTTGGGCTCGATGGCATGCTGTACTTCTTCTCGCGCAGTTCGAACGACGGCACGTTGACCATCGACGTTACTTACGAACTCGGCACAGATATCGATCTGGCGACGGTCAAGACGCAGAACAAGGTGAGTCTCGCGCTGCCGGTGCTTCCGCCGGAAGTGCAGCGCCAGGGCGTCACGGTCAAGAAGGTTTCGTCGGCGTTCCTGATGGCGATCAGTCTGACCGCGACGGATGGCCGGTACGACGATCTATTTCTCAACAACTACGCGACCATCAACCTGCTGGACAAGATCGGCAGCTTACCGGGTGTGGGCGATTCGCGGCTCGCGGCCAACCAGAGCTACGGAATGCGCATCTGGGCAAACCCGGATAAGATGGCCAAACTTGGGCTTACGGCGACGGACGTCACTAGCGCCGTTCAGGCCCAGAACCGGCAGAATCCCGCAGGCGCCATCGGACAACCGCCAGTTCCGCGCGGGACGGATTTCCAGTACCCGGTGAACGCAATCGGCCGGCTGCTCAACCCGCAGGAGTTCGATGACATCGTGGTGCGCGCGCAGCCCGATAGCTCCCTGCTGCGTGTGGGCGACATCGGACACGCCGAACTCGGCGCGCAAGATTACAAAACCTACAGCCGTACCAATAAGAGGCCCGCGTCCATTCTCATCGTCTATCTCTCGCCTGGCGCGAACGCCGTGGAAACAGCCAACCGCGTCACGGCGTTCATGCAGGAGGCTTCGAAGACGTTTCCGGCGGGAATCCAATACGGGGTTCCGTACGACGCTACGAAATTCGTCCGCGCCGCCATTTCGGACGTAGTCACCACTTTGTTCATCGCTGTCGGGCTGGTGATCTTCGTCGTGTTCCTATTCCTGCAGAACTGGCGCGCCACGCTGATTCCACTGCTCACCGTGCCGGTCTCCATCGTCGGCACGTTCGCTCTGTTTCCGCTGCTCGGATTCTCCATCAATATGACGAGCATGTTCGGGCTCGTGCTCGCGATCGGCATCGTTGTGGATGACGCGATCGTGGTAGTGGAAGCGGTTCAGCTGAATCTCGATCGGGGCATGACCCGGCGCGATGCCACGCTTCGCGCGATGGAAGCGGTTTCGGGGCCCATCGTCGCTATCGCGTGTATTCTGGCGGCAGTGTTCATCCCGGTCGCGTTCCTCGGGGGCATCAGCGGCCAGATCTACCGGCAGTTCGCATTAACCATAGCGGTATCAGTGCTGATTTCCGCGTTCAACGCGCTTTCCCTCAGCCCCGCGCTGAGCGCCATGATTTTGAAGCCGAAGACCGAATCGCGCGGACCGCTTGGGCGCGCGTTTCACGCCTTCAACATCGGCTTCGATTGGACGCGCAGTCGCTATCTCTCGGGGGTCAAGGTTTTGGTCCGGCGTTCGGTTATCGCGCTTGCCGGGCTCGCAGTGTTCTTCTTTTTGGCGGGTGGACTATTCAAGATTCTGCCGGCGGGCTTTCTGCCGGATGAAGATCAGGGCGTTTTCTTCACCGCCGTCCGCCTGCCCGATGGAGCTTCCCTGGAACGCACGCGCTTGATCACCAACCGTGTGGAAACAATCCTGCAGAATACACCGGGCGTTCAGGATGTGACCACTTTCGGCGGCCTCGATATTCTGACCTCGACCAACAACTCGAACGTCGCGACGGTAATCGCTACGCTGAAGCCGTGGGAAGATCGCAAGAGCAAGAATGTTCAGTTTGCTTCGATCCTGGGCGGCGCACAGCAGCAGTTTTTCGGCATCCAGGAAGCGATCGTATTCGGCTTCGGCCTGCCGCCGATCCTTGGCCTCGGCACGTCGGGCGGTTTCGAGTTTCTGCTGGAAGACCGCGCGGGGGGCGATACCGCGCAACTGGCGGAAGTCTCCGACGCGATAATTGCGGAGACGCACAAGCATCCCGAGTTCGCGCTGGTAAACGGCATTTTCCGCAACACCGTTCCGCAGTTCAAGGTCGCACTCAACAAAGATAAGGCGCAAACCCTCGGCGTTCCCGTGACCGATGTGTACAACGCGCTGCAGACCTTTCTCGGAGGCCTGTACGTTAACGACTTCAACCGCTTCGGTCGCACGTGGCAAGTGCTGCTGCAGGCCGATCCCGAATTCCGCGATCAGCCGAACGACGTCAGCCGGTTTTATGTCCGTACAGGGACGGGTGACATGGTTCCGCTGAGCACTCTGGTCACTGTGGAACCGGTGACCGGAGCGGAAGTAATCTATCGATACAACCGGTTCCGCTCCAACAAGCTGATCGGCATTAATGCTCCGGGTTTCAGCTCCGGTCAGGCGGTCGCGGCGATGGAGAAGATTGCGCATGACACTCTTCCGGCGGGCTTCGGTTACGAGTGGACCGGAACGGTCTTCCAGCAGAAGCTGTCCGAGGGAAAAGAAGGATACATCTTCGGCTTCGCCTCGATTCTGGTGTTCCTGTTTCTCGCGGCCCTATATGAAAGCTGGTCGATTCCATTCGCCGTGATACTCGCGGTCCCGCTCGGAATCTTCGGAGCGCTGGCAGGAATCTGGCTGCGCTCGTTTCCTTACGATGTCTACACGCAGATCGGCATCGTGACGCTGATCGGACTCGCGGCGAAGAACGCGATTCTGATTGTGGAATACGCCAAGATGCGCCGCGAGGAAGGTCTTTCGATCGTGGACGCCGCGATGGATGCGGCAACGCTCCGGCTGCGGCCGATTCTGATGACCTCATTCGCATTTCTGCTCGGCGTCGCACCGTTGATGGTCGCGACCGGCGCCGGCGCGTCGGCAAGACGTTCGCTCGGAACGGCGGTGTTCAGCGGCATGGTAGCGGCAACGATTCTGGCGGTGTTCATCGTTCCGGTTCTCTACGTCGTGATCGACCGGGTCGCGGAACGCGGCAAGCAAAGCGCGGCTTTCAAAGACACGTCACAGGAACCTTCACCGGTACTCGGAGGGGGCGATTGATGAGACGCGCATTCGCATTCCTATGCCTGGCCGGATTGACCGGCTGCGCCGTTGGACCGAATTACAAGCGGCCGGTTGTGACCCCGCCGCCGCAGTTCCGGGGTGGAGAAGCGAGCGGCGCTTCGATCGCCGAGACGAAGTGGTTCGATCTCTTCAAGGACGATAAGCTTACCGAAACGGTGAATCTGGCGCTGGCGCAGAATTACGATCTCCAGATCGCCGCCTCACGCGTGCTGGAAGCGCGGGCGCAACTGGGAATCACGCGCGCCGATTTGTTCCCGCACATCAGCGGCACGGCCGCTTTCACCGCCAGCCGCGGATCATCGATCGGCTCATTCAACTTCATCCCGAGCGGCACGAATCTGGATGTCAGCTACACGCAGGCCGGTTTTTCGCTCGGCTGGGAACTGGATGTTTGGGGACGCATCCGGCGTCTGACGGAATCTGCGCGCGCGCAGTACTTCGGGACAGAGGAAGCCCGGCGCGGCGTCATCACGACGCTCGTGAGCGACGTGACCAGCACGTACTTCGAGCTGCGCGAAGCTGACCTGGAACTCGAGATCGCGAAGAGGACGCGCGACACCGCGGAGCACAGCCTCAACCTGACGACCGTGCGGCGGCAGGGCGGCCTGGCAAGCTCGCTCGATGTGCGCCAGGCAGAACAGTTCCTTTATACTGCAACCTCGCAGATCGCCGCCGATGAACGGCAGATAGAACAAACCGAGAATGCGCTCAGCCTGCTCACCGCTCGGAATCCGGGACCGATCCCGCGCGGCAGGGCGCTCACCGATTACGTCGTGCCGCCGGAAATTCCGGCAGGACTTCCATCTACGTTACTGGAGCGGCG
>JAOAPQ010000562.1 GCA_025462965.1 Bryobacterales bacterium | reverse complement strand
ACCCCATGAATGACGAGCGGCTTCACGGGATTCAGTGCCAGCACGAAGGAGAAATCATCCGAAATAGCTTCGATTTGCTGGCGCTCGCCAGTCCAGACGCTCTTCCAATTCCCGTTCCAAATCTTTTTCTGGGCAAAACTTGCTCCTGCGATCCCCGGGCCCGCACGGTTCAGCCGCTCGGTATAGTGAAACCGATTTGCTTCGATATCGGTCAAGGCGGCGTGGGCCAGGTAAACATCGTCCACTCGCCAGGCGGACGGGTTCGTTGTATCGCCCGTCCGCTCGCCGAGACGGAAGAACACTAATTCGAAACCGAAGCGATGGCCGGCCTTGTCGCGGACGTTCCCGGTGTAATACCACCATTCCGTGCGGTAATCCGGATGTTCGAAATGATCGCGTGGGAACTGATAATGCGCTCCGGGCAACGCCTCCCGGTAATGGAAATCACCCGCTCCCAGCAACAGCGCACTGGCTAAACAGACGAGAGCGCGCGGAGTACCATGCAATCCACCATTGTACTTTGCCCTGCTAACATGAGGGTTGCAATGATTGTTGATACGCACGTGGCCCGGTTCGAGAGCATTGCTCTCGAAAGCGGAGCCGCTCTTTCTCCTGTCGAAGTTGCGTACGAGACTTACGGAAGCCTGAACGCGGCGAAATCCAACGCCATCCTCATCCTTCACGCCTTCTCGGGCGACGCGCACGCCGCGGGCGTGGGGCGCGAAAGCGGCAAGCCCGGCTGGTGGGACAACATGATCGGTCCCGGCAAGGCTTTCGATACCGAGAAGTACTTCATGATCTGCTCGAATGTGCTCGGCGGCTGCCAGGGCACCACGGGCCCCGCCTCCATCAATCCGGCGACCGACGCACCTTACGCCATGTCGTTCCCGGTGATCACCATTGCGGATATGGTGCGGCTACAGAAGATGCTCATCGATTCCCTCGGCATCTCGAAGCTGCTGGCAGTCGTGGGCGGTTCCATGGGCGGGATGCAGGCGCTGCAGTGGGCGGCTTCCTATCCGCACATGACGCGCTCCGTGATTCCGATCGCGACCACGGCGCGACACAGTGCGCAACAGATCGCTTTCAATGAGGTGGCCCGCCAATCGATCATGGCCGACCCCGATTGGTGCGGGGGCGATTATTACGACAAGAAACCGCCCGCCCGCGGGCTCGCCATCGCCCGCATGGTCGGTCATATCACGTACATGAGCGATGAATCCATGCGCGAGAAGTTCGGCCGGCGGCTGCGCGAAAAGGAGAAATTCGGGTTCGATTTCTCAGTGGATTTCGAGGTGGAAAGCTATCTGCGCTATCGCGGAACCCAGTTCGTGGGCCGCTTCGATGCCAATTCGTATCTCTATATAACCAAGGCGGAGGATTATTTCGATCTGACCGGCGGCACGGGTTCGCTGCAGTCCGCCTTCGCCGCTACGGAGACGCGTTTTCTGGTCATCAGCTTTACCTCGGATTGGCTGTATCCGAGCTATCAGTCACAGGAAATCGTGCGTGTGCTGCGCAGGCGCAATCTGGATGTCGCGTATTGCGACCTGGAATCGAACTACGGTCACGATGCATTTCTGGTGGATGTCGCCGAGCAGACGGATGTCTTGCGCGGGTTCCTCGCCAGTACTTATAAGGAGAAGCCAATACTTGCTCGCGTCTGAGCTCGCCCATGGTCACGCGATAACCGATCACCTGGGGCGCAGCGATTACGCCATTATCGGGGAGATCGTCACACCGGGTTCCCGTGTGCTGGACCTCGGCTGCGGTGAAGCCGAATTGCTGGCATGGCTGGTCGATAACAAGCAGGTGGAAGCGCGCGGCGTGGAGATCTCAGCGGCGAAAGTGCGCAAGGCGATCTCGCGCGGGGTCTCGGCGTACCAGGGAGATATCGATGAAGGACTGGTTGACTATCCCGATCAGGCGTTCGATTACGTGATCCTCAGCCAGACCCTTCAGGAAACTCGCGCGCCGGTGAAAGTGTTGCGCGAGATGCTGCGGGTGGGCAGGCGCGCGATCGTCGCCTTCCCCAATTTCGGACATTGGCGCGTGCGCTTCTCGATGCTCTTTTCCGGGCAGGCGCCACGGACCGCGCTGTTCCCCTACAAGTGGTACGAATCTCCGAATATCCATTTCCTTACGGTTAAGGATTTCGAGGACCTAGCCATTGAGCAGGGCTTCCGGATTGAGAAGCGCTTTTTCCTCTCTGGGTCGCGCCGCATCACAGCCATGCCGAACTTGATGGCCGAAGTCGCGGTCTTTCTAGTCGGTTGACTGTGTCTTCAGCTACTTCCCGGGCGTGACGCTCTTGATCGCGTGTTTCTTTTTCGCCGCGGTCTTTTTGGCGGCGGTCTTTTCCGTGGAAGCGGCCGGTGTGGCGACAGCCTTCTCGGGATGGACCACGTGATAGCCCTCTGCCACCGTGGTCTGCTGCGCGCCGGCTGCGACGGTGAGAATCACAAATAAAAAAGCGCTCCTGAGCATAATGGCCATCTTACGATGTTTTTCTGATACTTTGGTGACTTCATGAACGCGAAACTCCTCACATTACTCACCGCGTGCGCCGTCGCCGGCGGGGCCGAGCTCGCGCCGTCGAACGACGCGGGAGTGGCTATGGGGCACCTGCACGTAAATGTCAGCGATGTCGCCGCCGCGAAGCACTTCTGGATCGATATTCTGGGCGCTACCCCGATGAAACTCGGCACCATTGAGGGCGTGGATATGCCGGGTGCGATCGTTCTTTTCAAGCTCGCCGCTCCCTCCGGCGGCACGGTTGAATCCGCCGTCAACCATGTCGGGGTGTCGGTGAAGACGCTGTCCGATTATCCGCCGCGCCTCCACGCGGCCGGGCTGACGTTTACCGCCAACAAGAACGGGCAGCAGCTCATGGTCGACGGCCCGGACGGGCTGCGCGTGGAGTTGACTCAGGACACGTCGCTCAAAACTCCGGTCGCGATGCATCACATTCACCTCTATACGACGCAGGTGCCGGAGATGCAGGCCTGGTACGCCAAGACGTTTGGCGCAATTCCTGGCAGACGCGCGGTGTTTGAAGCCGCCGATCTTCCCGGCGTAAACCTCAGCTTCTCGCACGCGGATAGCACTCCGGTGCCCACGAAGGGCCGCGCGCTTGATCATTTTGGATTCGAAGTGAGGAATCTGGAAGCGTTCTGCAAGAGGCTGGAAGCAAGTGGCGTGAAGTTCGATGTGGCGTACAAGAAGGTGCCCGCTCTCGGGATTTCGGTCGCGTTCCTCACGGACCCGTGGGGAGCCTACATTGAATTGACAGAGGGCTTGCGCAAGTCCTGAGAGTTTCAC
>JAOAPQ010000913.1 GCA_025462965.1 Bryobacterales bacterium | reverse complement strand
ACAACGATGCCCTCTTTTTTGTGCCAAAGAGTCAGGTTTGCCGCATTGATCTGAAGCCTGAGGTCCTCCCCTCCCTTAACCGTCGGAAGCGATCCGCCGGAATAGATAACCTTGTAAACAGCAGGCCCTTGTGCGCCAAGAGCGGTACTCATGACGGCAAAGCAGAGGATTAGAGCGAGTAGAGCTCTACGGCTTGGCATTTGTGAAAGATATCACACAATTCAGCCGACACGGTTTACCGAAGTTATAATCCACAGCTTGAACAAAGGCGTATTTGTCCAAGGCATGCGCCTCCGCGGATTAAAGCGGCTAAACGAGAGAGATGCGAGGAAACAAGGCGCTTGTGGTGCGACGGTAATCCCTCACTGCCGGCCAAACCGTTCTGCTATCGGATGTGGTTCAATACCGCCTCTGCGACATCGGTGGTGGTGCTCTTCCCGCCTAAATCCGGCGTAAGCGCCTTGCCTTCGGCCAGCACCTTTGCGATCGCCACGTTCACTTTCTCAGCGGCCTCAGGCAAGCCGAGATGCTCCAGCATTTGCGCGGCGCTGAAGAAGGTCGCGAGCGGATTCACGATGCCTTTGCCGGCGATGTCCGGCGCCGAGCCATGGACCGGCTCGAACATCGAGGGGAAACGCCGGGTCGGATCCAGATTGGCGCTCGGTGCCAAGCCCATGCTGCCGACCAGAATCGCCGAAATGTCGCTCAGAATATCGCCGAACAGGTTTGACGCGACCACCACGTCGAAACTCTCCGGCCGCCGGATGAAGTTCATCGCGGCCGCATCCACCAGCAGAGACTCCGTCGAAATGTCCGGATATTCCGATGCAACGATTTGAAACGTGCGATCCCACAGCACCATACCGAATCCCTGCGCGTTCGATTTCGTGATCGACGCGACGCGCTTCTTCTTGTTCCGTTTGCGCGCCAGTTCGAAAGCATAGCGGATAATGCGTTCGATTCCACGTCTGGTAAATACTGCGGTCTGGATTGCCACTTCGTCCGGCTGCTCGTGATAAACGAAGCCGCCGACCTGCGCGTATTCCCCCTCCGTGTTCTCGCGAACCACGACCATGTCGATCTTCTCGCCCTTCCGGAGCGCGAGCGGAGAACGGACACCATCATAGAGGACCGCCGGGCGCACGTTCGCATACTGATCGAACTTGCGGCGGATCGGGAGAAGAAGGCCGTTCAGCGTCACATGGTCCGGAATCTCCGGATGTCCCACAGCGCCCAGGAAAATGGCGTCCGCGGGGCGCAGCAGCTCGAGAAAGCCCTCCGGCGCCATGCTCCCGGTGCGGAAGTAATGCTCCGAACCCCAGTCGTAGTCCCTGTATTCGAAGCTTCCGACCGCGTCGAGCACGCGCTTGCCCAGCGGGATCACTTCCTGGCCGACTCCATCGCCGGCAATCACTGCAATGTTGAACTTATTGGTCACAGTTCCTACTATAAAGCGTGAAGATTTTCTCACTCGCGGGAAAAAGAGCGCTCGTCGCGGGCGCGAGCCGTGGCATCGGACTGGCGATCGCGAACGCGATGGCGGAGGCGGGAGCGCACACGATTCTCGCGGCGCGGTCGCTCGATAAGCTTGAGGACCACGCCAGGGCGCTCAAGGAGCGGGGTCATTCGGCTGAGGCCCTGCAACTTGATTTCGCGGACTCCGCGTCCATCCAAAAAGCCGGAACGCTCGCCGACGTGGACGTCCTGGTGAACGTCGCTGGTACGAACGTTCGACGGCGGTTCGAGGATTACACGAAGGAAGAATACAGCCATATATTGCAGACCAATCTGCACGGCATTGTCGAACTGACGCAGATCGTCGGCAAGAGAATGATCGAGCGTGGTAAGGGCGGCAAGGTGATTCACATCGGCAGCCTGATGTCACTGCTCGGGGTGCCTTTCCTTTCGGTTTACGCGATCACCAAAGGGGCGCTCGCGGGCCTTACCAGGACCACCGCCGCCGAATGGGGAAAGTACGACATCCAGGTGAATTGCATTGCGCCGGGGTTCATACTCACTGATCTCAACAAAGAAATGTGGAAGGACGCGGCCATGGCGGAGTGGCTGCGAGGTTGCCAGGCGAATCCGCGTATGGGCGCCCCCGAAGATATCGCCCCGCTCGCGGTGTTCCTCGCCGGCAGGGGTTCGGACTATGTCACAGGGCAAGTAATCGCGGTGGACGGAGGATACACCACAACGGCGGTATGGCCTTTTCAGCCCGCAAACTAGCGACTGCCTTTCTGGCAACGGCTCTGCTGGCGCAGACGCCGGACTTCACGTGTCCGATGGATCCGGACGTCCGGTCTCAGACACCGGGGAAGTGTCCGCGCTGCGGCATGAAGCTCGAGGCGCGGATCGCCGATTTTGTGGCGTATCCGGTCCGTTTCGGTTTTGCGCCGCCAGCTATTCCGGCCGGGCGGCCGCTCGATATTTCCATTGCAGTGAACGACCCGAAGACCGGGAAGAGGGTCACTCAGTTTGAAACGATGCATGAGAGATTGATGCATCTGTTCGTCGTCTCGAGCGACCTCGAGTATTTCTCCCACGAACACCCCGACCGGAATTTCGTGCTGCATACGCAGCTTCCGAAGCCGGGGAACTACAAGCTGGTTGCCGATTTCTACCCAACCGGGGGCACCGCGCAGCTGGCGGAAAAGATTATTTCGACCGCGGGATATGACCGCAGTCTGGAAGAGTCGCTCGGACATCCGGCGGCGGATCTGGGGCCGAAGCGAGGCGAAAATCTGGAGGTCGAGCTTACGATGGAGAAGCCTATGGCCGGCCGCAAGAGCCTTCTCTTCTTTCATGTGAGGCCGGACGCAGGAATAGAGCAGTACTTGGGAGCGTGGGCGCACATGCTGATTGTGAGTGACGATCTGGTAGATACCACCCACGAGCATCCGAGTATCGCGGATGGCGGACCCGAGATGCAGTTCGATGTCTTCTTTCCGCGAGCGCGCACTTATCGGGTGTGGCTGCAGATCCAGAGGTTGGGCAAGGTAAATACGGTGGCTTTTACTATTCCTGTGGCCGCGCTCTAGCCGTTTACCGGCCCGCCACACGATTTAGTTCTTCCGGGAAAACCGCATGCCCGGC
>JAOAPQ010000531.1 GCA_025462965.1 Bryobacterales bacterium | reverse complement strand
AGCCGCGCGCCGTCGCCCTTCGCGATATACGGATTTTCCACGTGGAACCGGACGTGCGCTACGTCGCCCGGTCGGAGACCCGCGGGTAGCGGCGCTTCATAAGTCCGCTTTCCGGGCTCTTTGATAGTGAGTCCGGGCGCTGGCTTATCGGCGATCCAGCATTGTATCTGCAGTGTTCCCGTTGTGGCCAGGATCACGCCCGGCACCTCGAAATCCATCCGGAATTTAGCCGGGCGCGCCGGGACGCGGAATGACAGGGCCGGGTCCTGGTTCGCCCACCGGGTCTGTTCTCCCGGGCTGATCCCGCCGATATCTTTCACTATGCTGAGGTCGGCTTCGCTGTCCCGCATCGCCACAAACGGCAGCGGACGGCCGTCCATGGGATTCTCGCCGTCTTTACGCAGCTCCCAGCACGCGTTCCCGGAGAACAGAAACACGTGGTCGTAGGATTGTGCGGGAAATTGAAACGGGCCGGACGCCTTCTGCCACGTCGACTTGTCGACCTTCAGCGTGGGGTCGCGATACCGTAGCCAGAGCACGAAGGCGGGCTGATACTCCACTGGCCCAAAGGGGTCGTTGACCATCAGAATCCTGCTGCCCTTTGGCATGCTCGGATAGCGGGAGCCGACGCCGCGGCTGATGAGATGAATCGGGTCCTGCCCCCATGGGTGCTCGTCGAGAGCGATCATCGCCCTGTTCTGGCGGATCTGCACGATGACGGTCGCGATCGCGATCAGGGCCACGGCACCCTCGCGCCTCCGCGCAGCCGCCGCGAGCAGAATCGCCACCCCGGTATAGGGAATATACAGCGCGTACCCGGCACGCGGGGCCGAGAAGGACATGGGAGCCAAGGCAAGGACGAAGTAGATCCAGCCAAAGAGCATCAGGCGGGAGCGGAGCAGGGCTGCTCCGGCCAGGGGCAGCAGCAGCACGGCAAGAGCGGCCGCCTCGTTCAGGTTGCCCCGAAACAGGAGCAGATTAATGTAATTCTTCGTCGTGAGCAGATACTGGTGCGCGGTCAAAATGACCTGGTAGTACTCATGGTTCGAGAGGTCGTTCTTGTGAACCAGGCGGCTCCACATGAAGACGGCGCTCACCAGGCCCGTCAACCCGACCGCGGGCAGATGGTCTTTCGCCCATCGGCCGATGTTCCGCCGCCCGGGCGTATGGAAGATCAGTTCATACGCAAGAAGAATGGCGGGAATCGTCACGCCGACCTCCTTCGAATCCACGGCCGCGATGGCGCATAGTGTCACGGCGGCCAGCCGTCCGAACGAGAGCGGTCTCTCGTGGCCCACGCACAGGTTCAGCGCGGTCAGCATGAACAACTGGCACAGGATGTCGTACACGGTTCCGGTACTGGCGTAGATGTCCCCCAGGCTGGCATGGAAGCAGACCACCAGCAGTGCGAGCGCGGCGAATACCCGCGACTTCGTGAGCTTGAGAAACAGCCGGTAGACCAGCGCGAAGTTTACGAGAATGAGCGCGAAACAGATGATGCGGAAAGGTAGGGACCAGAAACCGGCGTACGAATAAACCAGCAGGTAAAACAGGGCGCCGAGCGGGCGGATGTAGCCGGTCCAGAACAGGACCGCGCCCCGGACGATGACCCCCAGCGGCTTCACATAAGCGACGCTGAGGTTCATCGTGTCGTCGCTATTGAAATCTTCCTTAAGGCCGCGATGAGCGAGCCAGAGAAAGTAGAGGCTGATGAGCAGGACCGGGAAGTATCGCTTCCAGAATTTCATCGCGTGCAGACCGATAAGGTTAACACGCGAGGGCGGGTGTAGATACCCGCTAGATTCCGCCGCTCTTCTTGCGTTCGTACGGCGTGCGGATCAACTTCGCGACCTCATCCTGCGCGCCCTGCGTGTTGTCGCGGGTGCGCTGGGCCTGCGTGTACTCGTTGACCGCCCGCTCGCGCTGGCCCGTTATGTCGAAGATCTTGCCGAGGGTGATGTGCGCCCACACTTCCACCCACTTCGGGTTCAGATCGCCGTTCAGCACTTCGCGGAACTCGTTCGCGGCGGATTGATAGTTGTTCTGCAGGAAGAACACTTCGGCAATCCGATAGTGCGCAAGCGAACTGTTGCGCGCCGTCTCGAGCGCTTTCTGATACTCCTTCAGCGCTTCGGTAAACTCACTGATCTCCGCGAATTGTTCGCCCTTTCGGATCGCTACCGCCACCCGCTCCCCACTGCTTTGGCGCAAGAGATGGCCGTTCGGATCGATGCTCACCGATTTCGGCTTGCCGAACGTATCGACCGAGAATTCGGATGAAGTGCCGACCACTTCCACGCGCTTCTCCTCGGGGTTGCCTTCCGTCTCGATCTTCAGATCGACCGGCATGCGGAAGGTATCCATGTCCTGGGAAACCTTGCCCTGCACTCGGAAGCCTTTCTGCGTCCGGAACACCGTGTACTCCAGCTTGAACTCCGGCGCGCCGCTCGATTCGATCCATTCGATGAAGAACCACTTCAGATCCTGCTGCGATACGGATTCTGCGACCTTTCGGAAATCTTCCGTCAGCGCGCTCTTCCAGGCGTACTGCTGGGCGAACTGCTTCAGCGTGGCGAAAAAGTTCTTGTCGCCGATCACGTACCGCAGCATGTTCAGCACTTGCGAGCCTTTGCTCGCACTCAACGCCCACAGTTCGGGCGAGTAATCTTCTAATCGTGCTTCCTGAATCACCGGGATGTTGTCGATCGTCAGCGCCTCTGTGGACGCGCTCTTCATCTGGAGGTCGAGCGCGCTCTGTCCGCCGTTATGCTCCGCCCACAGCGCCTCGGAATAAGCCGCCAGACCGTTCTCCAACCAGAGATGGTTCCGCGTGCCGGGAGAGACCTCCGTTTCCCACCACTGGCGCGCCACCTGGTTGGAAAGCACGCGTGCGTTCACGTCATGTCCGATCGCGCGCGGATTGAGGAAGAGAATGCCGGGAGCGGAATAACCGTTCGGGGCTCCGGTTTCTGTCTCCACCAGAGTCAGGTTCGCGTACGGAGCCAGACCGAACAACCCGGTCAAGTAATTGACCATCTTCGCGGTCTCCGCGCCGTACGCGCTGGCCGAGCTGGCTTCGCTGCCGCGGAAGTATACTGTTGTCGTCAGTCCGTCGGTATTGTTCTTAACCGGATTGTCGCGCACCACTGCGATGCTGCCCGGGAAAGACGGCTTGGTGAACTGGAAGCTGTAAGTCACCTTGTCGCCCGCTGCATGAGATGTTTCGTTGCCGCTGGCGATTACGTGATTGCCTTGAGGGACCGTAATGTTCAGGTTGGCGGTGAAACGGTCGGCGGTATAGCCGCTGACCGGGAACCAACGGGCGGGATAAAGCAGGAACGCGTAATCGTCGTGAATGGCCGCGAACTTGATGCCGTAAACCGGCGAATCTTCGTTGCCCGTCAAGTGGCCATCGTACGTGAAGGTGAGGGTGACGGGAGCGCCTTTCGCCAGCGGGGCGGGGAAGTTGACCTGTACGGTGAAATCGCTCTGGCCGCGTGTAGGCGAGAGCTGGTTGCCTTTCTCGTCCATCACGCGCGACACGTTCAGGGCGTTATTGAGCTCGAATGTGGCTGAAGTGACTTTGTCGTCCAGCGGCACGAAACGGACGGCCGCCTTCGCGTTCAGCGATTGGGCCCGGGCGTTCACCTCCGCGTCGATAACGTAATGCTCCACGCGGATGCGCGGGTGGCGGTCCTGCCCATAAATAGCGCCGGTCGCGAGCAATGACAATACAACGTACTTAAACAACTCTTGCCTCCATTACACTTTCCACCTCGTCGGCCGCGCGTGAAATCGCGCTGCCTTCGAACGCGAGCTTCCCTGCAACTTCGCCCAGATCCCGCCGCATGCGGGAACGCAGCTCAGGGTCGCGCAGCAACCGCCCGGCCTCGCCGCTGAGCCGCTCCGCCGTCATATCGCTCTGCATCAGCTCCGGAACGATACGCTTTTCCGCGATCAAATTGACCATGGAATAAAAAGGAACTCGGACCAGCATCTTACCCAGCAGCCAGCTCACCGGATTTACCCGGTAAAACGTCACCATCGGCGTTCCCAGCAGTGCCGCCTCTACCGTTACCGTACCACTCGCGGCGAGCGCGAGATCGGCATGGGCGATGGCGTCCCACGCCTCCCCGTCCAACACTTGGATGGACGACGTCCCAATTCGTTCCCGAAAAAATGCGACGCCGGTGTTGGCCGAAGCCGGAAGTATAAAATGCACGGAAAACTCCTTCGCTATCCTTTCCGCGGCGCCGATCAGTTCCGGCACGTGCCGGGCGGCCTCCCCGCGCCTGCTTCCGGGGAGAATCGCAATGATTAGACGGTTCTCCGGGATTGCGTGTTTCCGGAAAAATTCGTCTTTCGATAGCATGGGACGCACCATTGCTGCCAGCGGATGGCCTATGTACCGGGCGGAAACGCCATTCTCGGTGAAGAATCGCTCTTCGAAAGGGAAAATACACAGCAGCCGGGAAACTACTTTCCGGATCAGCTTTACCCGCCCCTTGCGCCATGCCCAGACCTGCGGCGCAACCAGGTAAATCACAGGTATCCGCCAGGCGAGCAGGCGCTTGGCGACCCTCAGATGAAAATCAGGGGAATCCGTCAGGATGGCGAATTGCGGCTTTTCCCGCCGCACGGCGCGCAAAAGCTTGCGGTACTCGCCATAGATCCGCGGAAGATGCGCGATTACCTCAACCAGGCCCACCACCGCCAGGCTTTCCGCCCGCAGGGTGGTTTCAACACCAGCGGCACGGAGGCGCGGACCCGTACACCCGAAAAAGCGTGTCTCCGGCGAGCGGCGGCGAAGCTCCTCCACGAGCAGCGAAGCATACAGATCGCCCGACGCTTCTCCGGCGGATACTAGGACTGGGGGCGCTATCGGTATCATCATCTGTTAAAATCGCATAGCTTACGAATGTCCGCTGAAACCCCCTCCAAGATGAAGGTTGAAGAGTTTGCCAGTACTTACTCCGACCGGCTGATCCCACTTAACGCTCAGTTTTCTTATTTTTGTTCGCCCTCCATGCCCGAAGAAGATGTCAAGCAGTATCTGCACGAGCCGATAGCCGCGCTGCCCGGAGCCATCTGCAAACAGCTTCCCCGCGTGGCGGTGATGTTGGTGCCGTTTCTGGATAAAGGGAACGGCAGAAGCGGTGTGCGGGTCAGTTACGAAGCCTTGGAGCTTGCGCAGCAGACGCCGACGCATCGCGTGCAGGGTAAAGACTCCGTGACCCTTTTCTTCGCCACCAAGGACGAAGAGATTTCGGAGTATCACTACAGCTTCTATAACGAGCTCGCCGGGCTAGTCGCGCGCGGCTGGCCAAGCGAGGTGCGCGACACATTTCTGGGGGTTCTGCGCGGCGAACTCACGGCCAAAGTGAACGGGGAGATCGACGAGAAAAGCTGGGCGATGAAGCAGGCGCTGCTACGGCGGCCGGTGGCTCGTGAAAAAGTGTTCAAGGAGTATGGCAGGCAGGCTTTCGAAGATACGTTGACTCTGTATCTCCATGGAATTTGCTGCGATATCGATGTAGAAACGGGACCGCGGCAGATGCCCAGCCGTTATGTGCGCAAGCGGCTGGAAGCACTGCATGCGCTGTTCCCGCCACCGGCCGGGCATGCGGTTTTCCCGGAAGAACTAAATCGTGTGGCGGGCCGGTAAACGGCTAGAGCGCGGCCACAGGAATAGTAAAAGCCACCGTATTTACCTTGCCCAACCTCTGGATCTGCAGCCACAC
>JAOAPQ010000497.1 GCA_025462965.1 Bryobacterales bacterium | reverse complement strand
TCTTCAGGATGACGACTGCCATCCTGATGGTGGTGGTTTTCCAGCTGGTGCTTACCGGACTTCACGAACTCTCGGAGGGCCTGATACTTCCCTCCAGCCCCCGCGAGATGGCTCTCATCGGACCCATTGTGAAGAATGAGATTTTCTTCTTCATCGCCATCCTGGCGCTCGCCGGAGCTATGTTGCTGCTGGAATGGCGCGGACGCCGACAGGCCGTGACCGCGGGTCTCGAAGGCGCGGCTTTGCGCAAAGCGAGATGGTCGGCGCAGCGCGAACGCCTGTGGATGATCGGATCGTGCGTCGCGTCAGCAGTTTTCATGCTCATGATCACCGCCGAATTTATCTATGCGAAATCCTCCACAGAGCTCTCCCCGGCCGAGCCGCTCAGCATCTCGGGAGACTACGCCAGAATCCCTGTGGCGGCGGTGAGCGACGGCAATCTGCACCGTTTCGCCGCGCAATCGGAAGGCGTCACCGTTCGGATCATAGTGATTCAGCGCCCCGACAAGAGTTTGGCTACGGCGTTCGACGCCTGCGAGATCTGCGGCAGCAAGGGTTATTACCAGAAGGGTCCCAATGTGATTTGCCGCAATTGCGCTTCGGCGATTTTCATTCCCAGCATTGGCGTCCGCGGGGGTTGTAACCCTGTACCGCTGGAATCGCAAGTGGAAGGCGGTCAGCTCGTAATCCCGGCCGCGAAGATCTTCAAAGGAGCCCGCCTGTTCCGTTCGGCGAGTTAAGGCCTGATGTTTTTCCGCTTCGTCGCCGAATCTATGCGGCGCTCTCCGCGCCGGAAGGTCCTAACCGTCGCCGCCGTTGCCATGGGCACAGCGGTCGCGACGGCGGTACTTGGAGTGGAACTCGATATCGGCGACAAGATCAACCTGGAGTTACGCAGCCTGGGCGCGAACATCCTGGTTACGCCAAAGGCCCGCACGGTCCTTGTGGAAAGCGCGGGCGTAAGTGCTGTGCCCGTGGGCGCTGACGATTTTATCCCGGAAGCGCAGATTCCCAGGATCAAGACTATCTTCTGGCAGTTGAATATCACTGGTTTCGCGCCCTCGCTTTCCGCGACGGCCCAGGTGGACCGGACCAACGTTCCAGTGCGCGGCGTGTGGTTCGACCATGCCTATCGCACGCCCGACGGCCGCGACTTTCACACGGGCATCCGCGCGGTGAATCCTTCGTGGAAGGTGGATGGCCATTGGGAAACCGACGCGATGGCGAATGCCTGCATGCCCGGCGCCGCGATCGCCACAAAATTCCATCTGCACGCAGGTTCACGTGTGGACCTGTTCAATGAACCGTTCATCGTGACAGGGATCCTGCGGACCGGCGGAGACGAGGATGACCAGATTCTTGTTCGTCTCACCGATCTACAGCGTCTGCTCGGCCGGACCGGCCAGGTAGATTCTCTGCAAGTCGCGGCGCTGACCAAGCCGGAAGACGATTTTGCGCGCAAGGATCCCGGGCGCATGACGCCTACTGAACTGGAACGTTGGAACTGCACAAACTATGTAAGCTCGATCGCGCGCCAGATACAGGGGGTCCTGCCGATGAGTGTGGCAAGGCCGATCCGGCGCGTCGCTGATAGCGAGGGTCGCGTTCTATCCAAGATCAACGGACTGATGCTCCTGATTGCGACGGCCGCGCTGGCGGCAGCCGCCCTGACCGTATGGAGCTTAATGGCCGCGACGATGCTCGAGCGACGTGGGGAGATCGCCATTATGCAGGCGACCGGCGCGACGGATCGGCTCATTGCGTCGCTGTTTGCGGCGGAAGTGGCCCTCGAGGGCCTGGCTGGCGGCGTAATCGGAGTTCTGGCCGGATTGCAAATGGCTCACTGGGTGGGGCGGTCGGTCTTCAGCACCGGGATCCAGATCCCCGCGATACTTCCGCCGGTCGCGATGGCGATCGCTGTCCTGGTCGCGATTGGGGGAGCCTTGCCGCCGCTGCGGCGTTCGCTGGCTCGACCGCCCGCCGTTGCCCTTCGGGAGGGGGTGTGAGAGCCAGGTGATGTTTTGGACCTTTGTTTCCAGCGCGGTACGTCTGCGCCGTCGCCGGCTCATACTTGCGTTTTCGGCCCTGGCCGTCGCCGCGACACTGGCCACAACTCTTTTCAGCGTTTATTCGGATATCGAGCGCAAGGTCAGTGCCGAGTTTTCCCTGTATGGCGCGAATTTGGTCATCGCGCCTGCAGGTTCGGCTCTCACGGTTCCGTTGTATGCGGTAGAGACAGCCCGCAAGCGCGGTGCCATTGCGGCTCCGTTCCTTTTCGCGCGAAGTCGCTTCAGGGGACAATCGGTGCTCCTGGCGGGTATGGACCTGGCCGCCGCTCAGCCTCTTACCCAGTATTGGCACGTCGAAGGCGCTCGCACGGGTTGCCTGGCGGGAGCGAGTTTGGCTGAGCAGTTCCACCTGCGAGTTGGCGAAGGGGCCAAGATAGACGGTGCGCCCTGCCGAATCTCGGGCATCGTCTCGACCGGCGGTCCGGAGGACAACGAATTTATCCTGCCGATCGGCATGGTGGCAGCCATCGCCGGAGTGACAGATGCCGCAAGCCTTATCCAGGTCCGTGTTCCCGCCGACCGCGTTGCGCGGATGCAACGCGAACTTCGCGACGCGCTGCCAGGCACGGACGTGCGCCTGGTGAGGGCCGTCGCGGAAACCGAATCGAGCGTGGTAGTGAAAATCCGGGTGGCGCTATTCCTTTTGCTAGCTCTGATTCTGGCGATCACTACCATGTCGGTTAGCAGCAACTTCAGCGAGTTGGTCCTGGAGCGAAGCCGCGAGATCGGAATCCTGAAAGCGATCGGCGCGGCGGAAAGGAAAATCGCCGCCCTGTTTGTTTCGGAATCATTGATTCTGGCCCTGCTCTCGACAGTGGCGGGCTATGTAGCGGGGCTACTCCTGGCAGGCTGGATTGGCGCCAGCGTGTTCGCCGCGCCGTTTGCGGTACACCTCGATCTCAAGGTGTTGCTTCTCGCCACGGTACTGACCCTCGCGGTGGCGTTCGCGGCCACGGCCCTGGCAGCCAGCCGGATCTGGCGCATTCAGCCCGCAGCGATCCTTCGGGGTGATTGATGAAGGAATTCCTCCGCCTCGAAAACGTCTCAAAGCTTTACACCGGCGCCGGGGGCAAGCCCGTCCGCGCCCTGGACGATATCACGTTCACCGCGAACGGCGGCGAGTGGATCGCCATCATGGGTCCGTCCGGCTCCGGCAAGACGACCCTCTTGAACATCCTCGGCTGCCTGGATCAGGCCACCACTGGCGTGGTGCGTATAGGCGCGACGGATACCTCAACGCTCAATCGCGCGCAACTGGCGCGGTTCCGCAGCGAGACGGTTGGCTTCGTCTTTCAGCAGTTCCACCTGATTCCGCACCTCAACGCACTCGAAAACGTAATGCTGGCGCAATACTTCCACAGCATGCCCGATAAGGACGAAGCGCGGAAGGCCCTTGAGCAGGTGGGCCTGGGTACGCGCGCGGCGCACTTGCCCTCACAGCTCTCCGGGGGCGAACAGCAGCGCGTCGCGATCGCCCGGGCCCTGGTCAACGATCCGAAAATTATTCTGGCCGATGAACCGACCGGCAACCTGGACGCGGAAAACCAGATCAAAGTACTGAACATCCTCTCCGGGCTTCACGCTCAAGGCCGCACGATTTTAATGGTGACGCATGACGACATTGTCGGACGCCGCGCCGATCGCCGCCTGAACCTTGAGCACGGACGCATCGTGGTGCCGAAGCAGTTGACCGCAGAGGAGAACCAGAAGTTCGATGAAGTCCTGGAGCAGTTGTGGATGGCTCGGGAACGGGAAGGGAACGGCGGTGCGCCCCACCTGGAGAGTACGCATTTCACGACGGCGCAGCATCGCAAACTGACTACGGCGATGGCCCAGGTTGGGCTGGTAACCGTCAGCGGGTGGAATGTACAATTCACTGCGGCCGGCGAGGCGCGGGCGCGGGCGGTGATCCGGCGGCACCGTCTCGCGGAACGCCTGTTCATGGACGTGTTGGCAATGCGCGATGACGCCGTGATCGAAAGTGACGCCTGTACCTTCGAGCATATCCTGAGTCCCGAGTTGACGGACCGCATCTGCACCTTCCTGGGTCACCCGGAAACATGCCCACACGGCAGCCCGATCCCGAGAGGTGAATGCTGCGGCGCGCACCGCAGCGGCCCTGAAACGCATCTGCTACATTGGGAATCTCCGAAATAATGCGAAACGTCGTGATTGTAGGATCCGGCTGCGCCGGAAACACTGCCGCCATTTATACTGCGCGCGCCGGGCTGGATCCATTGGTCGTGAAGGGTATCGATGCGGGCGGACAGCTCTCATGGACCACCGAAGTCGAGAACTTTCCAGGTTTCCCCGATGGGATTATGGGCCCGGAACTGGTGGACGCCATGAAGCGACAGGCCGAACGTTTCGGGGCCTATTTCATGGATGGGTCCGTTTTGGAAGCCGATCTCTCCCAGCGCCCTTTCAAGCTCAATGTCGAAGGCCACTGGCTGGAGACGCGCACGTTGATCGTCGCGTCGGGCGCTTCGGCTCGCTGGATCGGTCTGGCTTCGGAGCAGGCACTGATCGGGCATGGCGTCAGCTCCTGCGCGACCTGCGACGGCTTCTTCTATAAGGGCAAAAAGATAATGGTTGTCGGCGGCGGCGATTCGGCGATGGAAGAGGCCAATTTCCTCACACGTTTCGGTTCCGAGGTCGCCCTGGTGCATCGCAAGGACAGTTTCCGCGCCTCGAAGATCATGCTCGACCGCGCGATCGCGAATCCCAAGATCAAGTTCCAGACCAACACGGTCGTGGAGGAGATCCACGATGTCAGCAAGAATTCCGTGACCGGAGTCCGCTTGCGCAACGTTCAGACCGGACTGTCGTGGGATCAGGATGTGGACGGCTTCTTCGTCGCGATCGGACACATCCCGAACACAAAGGTCTTTCGGGGACAAATCGAAACCGACGCGGATGGATATATCCTGTCAAAAGGCGGAGCACGCACCAGCGTGACCGGAGTGTTCCATGCCGGCGACGTTCAGGACCGGATCTATCGCCAGGCGATTACCGCCTCGGGCGCGGGTTGTATGGCAGCAATGGAAGTCGAAAAATTCTTAGAAGCGGAAGGGCACTGATCAATGATCGAGAGACTTTCACCCCCTGGCGTTCCGGTCCCGCGTGGACCCTATTCACCGGCCGTGCGCGCCGGCGGTTTCATCTACGTTTCCGGCCAGACCGCGGTCGATCCCGCCACAAACCAACAGATCAAGGGCGATGTTAAAGCCGAGACACGCCAGGTGCTCAACAATATCAAGGGCATCCTGGAGGGCGTTGGTTCATCCATGGCGAATGTGGTGAAGTGCAGCGTATTCATCAAGGAAGGGGCGGATTTTGCCGCCATGAACGAGGTTTACGCAGAGTTTTTCGGCGAAAATAAACCCGCGCGCAGCACGATAGTGTGCGGGTTCGCGGCGGATATTAAGGTCGAAATCGACTGCGTGGCATACCAGCCGGCTGGCTAGCTTCGGAGCGCCTTGATAGCTTTGGCGCGGACGTTCTCCAACACCTTCTTGTCCACGGAACGCTCCAGCGTGCCGTAGACCTGGCTTCTGAGCGCGCGATCATGAACGCGCACGATTCCGGTATGGAAAATTCGCGCAGCCTCACTTGCGGCGGACGATAGTCCCCATTCGCGATTTTCTTGCCGCGAGGCCAGTACCGCTTTTTCGAGCTTGCTCATACCTTCATACTATACCTTTTCAGCGTGTTTAGGTCCTTTACGAGCAAACCCACCCAAGACCCACCTGCAGGTATCGCCGATCCAAAGCATCAGTTCCTGCCGGTATCCGTCCGACTGACTGGCCAATCCTGTCCAAAACGGTCTGGACAGATTCGATGTGATCGTGAGGACCGCAATTGGCAAGCGGAGGGGCGAGTCCATCAGCGGCACGGCAAGAACGGACCTCCAGTCGCGATATCCCTTCTCACTCACCCAGCTTGAAAGCATCTCTTTCGTGAAGTTGAAGTCCATGCCCGCGTCACCGTATAGGCTCTCCCGTTCCATGCCTCTCGCGAAGGCAATACCTGCCACCCCTTCCTCCTGCCCATGAGCAAACGAAAGATTCCGGAGGCGCGCGAACTGCGCCGCCTCATCGCCGGTTTTCCGTTTGCGTGAATTCGCAACTAGCGCCAAGCGGATCTCCTTGCCGAAAGACAGCGGGACGAAGAGGCTCACGTGGCAGTGTTCCTCCGCCGGGACCGCGAACATCTCGACAATCCGGTCCCGGAGAGCGGAAAGTGCCCGGTAGGCGAGGTCCTGCCACTCGTCGTCGTAAAACAGACTGGCTGGACATTGCTTTTCGCGCCACGCGATCGATTCGTCCGTCCACCGCGGCAGCATGCCTGGCGCTGAAGGGCCCCATTGGATATCTCTCAGTAAACCCGGAAGTTCCTCATGGTGCAGGTAGAAGATCAAATGGATGCGCCGAGCGCGCCAATATTCACGGGTGTAATTGTCCACCAGTGACTCGCGCTGTTTCAGAACCACATAGATCGCCGATTTGCTTGTTAGCGGCCTCTTGCTCAGCAAATACAAGAGACGGCGAATATTGATATCCGCCATGCTCATCCCGACTACCAAAGCACCTCCGGGGGCTGTAAACAGAGATACCAGGCGCCGGTTAGCGGGCTCGTTCCCGTTCCTGCCGAGGTCGAAATAATCGGCTTCGGTCAAGACCAATCTGCCTCCGGTTTTTCCGTTGGGATCGATCCACCCGTGCAGGTGTTCCACAATCCAGGAGTAAACCCCCGGGACGCACTGGCTTCTCGCCGGCATAACGTCCAGTCTGAGCCCGCGGAGTTTCGCGATAGCCAGTTCCAGAAGCGGGTCGAAATTGGTGGTAGCGATCGCCGCTCCATCCGACATGGCGGCGAGCTGAAAATGCGCCGGAGTCAAAGGAAGGGATTGAACGTCTGGGATGCGGAAGAGGGCTTTGGCCAGACTGCTCCTGAAAGATCTGCGATTCGCCATCTTCACGAAATCCGCGGCGCCGTCACGCCCCAGAACGGAGTAAAGTTCGCCGCTCAGGCTCGGAAGCTCTGGAGACAAAAGGCTTGCCCACACGTTGTTGCGCCGCGCGTCGCTTTCCACCAACCCATTGAGCAGCGTCTGATTCAAGTCGTCCCAGCTTGGGAATCCCGACCCGATGGAGATTCCGTTGCCTACCAGCACCCGGAGGCGTCCATCGCGATACAAACGATGCAGTTCCCGGACTGCCGCTTCGCGCGGATCCGCCGCTCCCATTTTTGCCAACTTACGCAACCTTGCTCTTCCGGAACCAGCTGTGAACCGACCAGGCGCTCCCCGCGATCGAAATCAACACGAGCGCGAAGATCGCCCAGTGCAACACCGGAGACCCCGCTATCTTTAGGATCCTGCTTCCGAAAACAATCGCCAGCCAGCCTTCGATTGCGAATCGGATGAACCGGAACACGGCAATGATCCCCAATAGCTTGGGCCTCGGATACTTCAGCGCCGCGGCGACGGCCACTACTGGCGTGAACGGAAATCCGGGGGGCAAGATCGATGCGACGGCCAACACCAGGGCTCCCCGCTTGCGCATCACCCTCTCGAGATAAGCCAGCTTGCGCGGCGAAACGCGGCCTTCCAATCCGGCCTCGCCACCCTTGCGGCTGATCCAGTCCGTAGTGAAACAGCCGATCACGGAACCTGCCGCGCACAAGGCGGCGTACAACAACATCCGTTCACGATGCTGCGCGGTGAGGCCCATGAGCAGCAGATCGATTCCAAGCGGCAGGAACAGGAACGACGAATCGATGATGCCTAACAGAAACAGGCCAAACCCGCCGAGCGAGCTTAGAAACGCGGCCAGATGAACAACGATAGTCTTCAACAGCACTTAGCCCGCTGGTACTTGGCCCTCATGCGTTCATCGGCAAAGCGGCGCCACTCGATGCCGGAGTGCCGCCGCCGTGTGAGTTTCAGATGCCTGCGATAAGCGGTCTCGTCCCCAATTTCGCGCAAAAGGTCCCGGACGAACCGCAACAGCTTCACAGTTCCTCCGCCTGAAGCTGGGTCATGACGAACGGCGTCTCCCTCACCCGGCGGTCGCCCGTGCCCATCAGAATGCCTGCCCAGACCCGGATCGAGTCAAGGAGTATCACGGTCACCAGGATCAGAAAAACGGCGGTCACAACTGCGTCAAGGCGTGCATTGAAAGCGCTCCTCCCGGTCATTTGGCTTGCTTGCGCCAGAAAACCAATGCGCGGCAGCGGCGAAAAGATCTTTTGGATGCCCGCCGTGAATGTCACTATGACCAGCCATGCCAGGGGCGCAAAGGTGACCCATGCGAATCGCCAGCCGTGCATCTTGATCAGGATGGTGGTCGCCACACAAAGCGCGATAGATGCCAGCAATTGATTTGCGATGCCGAACAGCGGCCATAGAGTATTGATGCCCCCGAGTGGATCGCGGACACCCTGAATCAGGAAGTATCCCCATGCACCGACGACCACCGCACTGGCGCCAATGACGCCCGGCATCCAACTCACGCGGCCCAGCGGTTTATAGATGTTCCCGAGCATGTCCTGAAGCATGAACCGGCCGACGCGCGTTCCGGCGTCAATAATTGTCAGGATGAACAACGCCTCGAACATGATGGCGAAGTGATACCAGAAGCCGATTACGGCAGCCCCGCCGCCGGTGCGAGCGAAGATGTGGGCCATGCCCAGTGCCAGCGAGGGCGCGCCGCCTGTGCGATTGAAAAGCGTCTGTTCCCCGACGGTTCGAGCCATATCCGCCATCTGCGCGACCGTGAGAGGAAATCCCCAGCCGTTGATGGTCGCGACGGCGGCCGAAGCGGTTTGCCCCACCACTCCCGCCGGCGAATTGACGGCGAAGTAAACGCCAGGGTCCAGCACACACGCCGCGATCATGGCCATGATTGCCACGAAACTTTCTAGGAGCATCGCGCCGTACCCGACCTGGAGGGCATTCGTCTCTCGCGCCAGCATCTTCGGCGTCGTGCCGGAGGAAATCAGAGAATGAAACCCGGATATCGCCCCGCACGCGATCGTTATGAACGCGAACGGAAAAATCTTGCCCGCGAACACCGGGCCCGTACCATCCACGAAGCGGGTGAGCGACGGCATTTGCAATTCCGGCCGTACCATGACGATCCCGAGCGCAAGCAGAAAGATTACCCCGAGTTTCACGAACGTACTCAGATAGTCGCGCGGCGCCAGCAACAGCCAAACAGGCAAAGAACTGGCAAGGAAGCCATAGGCGATAATGGCCCACGCGATCGCGATACCGGAAAATGTGAATGCTCCCGCCCAAGCCGAGCGCGAGACCCACTCGCCACCGAACACGCTTGCCAGCACTAAAACGAACCCAATTGCGGAGCATTCCAGCACGCACCCGGGCCGGATGAATCGAAGGTAGACTCCCATGAACAACGCTATCGGCATGGTCGCCAAGATCGTGAAACTGCCCCAGGGGCTCCCCACGAGCGCATTCACCACCACAAGCCCGACGACGGCAAGCAGGATCACCATGATCAGCAGTACGGTCAACAGTGAGACGAAGCCGCCGATCTTCCCAATCTCCTCGCGCGCCATCGCTCCTAAGGATTTCCCATCGCGCCGCAACGAGGAGAACAGGATGACGAAATCCTGCACCGCTCCGCCGAGCACGCCGCCGATGATGATCCACAGCGTTCCGGGCAGAAAGCCGAATTGCGCGGCGAGCACCGGTCCAACCAGCGGTCCGGGCCCCGCGATCGCCGCGAAATGGTGCCCGAAGACGATCCATTTATTCGTAGGCTCGTAGTCATGACCGTTGCGCAGGCGTTCAGCGGGTGTAGCTCGCGCGTCGTCCAGCGCCATTACCCTCGCGGCGATGAACTTCGCATAGAACCGGTATCCAATCAGGTACGTGCAGGAGGAAGCCAGCACCAGCCATAGGCTGTTGATGTGTTCGCCCCTGTTCAGCGCGATCGCGCCCAGACAGAACGCCGCCGCCACCGCGATGCAGATCCATAGCAAATGTCCCAAAGCTTTTTTCATAGTCGAAATAGTCAGAACCGCGGGTTGCTTCGAAACGGAACCACGCCGGAGTACCGTGCTTCGTCCCGGCTGCGGCCTGTCAGAACGACGATATAGCCAAGCTGTGGATACGCAAGGTGCAATTGGCCGGTCTCGGGATGCCATTCCTGGCTGATGCTCGGCCCGAGGAGACGTTGAACCAGGCTGGCATCATCTCCCGGCCGCAGCTCCTTATAGGAAACGTTCCGTGCCGCCGCGCGCCTTGGCCGCATTTGCGATTCGCCCACCACGCCCGCAATCACGAGCACGCCAAGAACGCCAATTACTACGGCTCCCACGAAGGTGCGCGCTTTCCGCGTATCTTCCGCTGAGTGCAGGCTGATCTGGACCACCGCCGCGGGACCCGAGCGACTGCGCGGCGCGGCCACGTTCTCGGTGATCGTGCTTTCCGCCCCGACGGCGACGGGCATTTGGATCACTCGCCGGCGGTGCGGCCAGACGGTGCCATCGCGGTATTCGACTTCCTTTAACAGCCCGACAATCAGCACGGGTTCTTCAATCCGCGAGACTTCACCGACGAAGCGTCTCGGAATCCAAACCTCCTGTCCGCTGTGCGCATTGATTACCAGCATCTCCGACCATGTAGCCTGCTGGAAGAGCCATTCGTTGCGGTCGACGCGCAGGATCGGCGGATAAAAGGAAAATCGACGGTTTCCGAGTTGCTCCAGTGTCGTCGGCAGCGGAGAGATAGCCATCGTACGTGCCATTCATCATAGCCAAATCGCACGCAATGCATGGGCATGGGGCGCGACATGTGATTGTTCACACGCTCGTGGCGTGAACGTCAACGCGTCGTCTTGCATTCTTTGCCGTCATGCCATACTGAAGATTCTGACCCCTTCTATGGCTGGACCTATTCCGACGGAAATCGTGAGTGCGCACAGTCCCGATTCCGACGATGCCTTCATGTTTTATGGGCTCGCGACCAAGAAAGTGCGTTCTTCGAAAGTTTCGTTCAAGCACGTTTTGTCGGATATTGAGACGCTGAACCGCAAAGCCGTGGAAGGGGAGTACGATCTCACAGCGATTTCCTATCACGCATATCCCTACGTGGCAGACAAGTACGTGCTCATGGCCAGCGGCAGCAGCATCGGCGATGGTTATGGTCCCATGCTAATCGCTATGAAGCCGCTCGAACTTGAAGAAGTCCGCGGAAAGCGCATCGCTATTCCCGGCAAACTCACCACGGCTTATCTCACGCTGAAGATCATGGAACCGGATTTCGAGCCGGTGGTCGTTCCTTTCGACAAAATTCTGGACGCCGTGCAGGAAGGCATCGCGGACGCAGGCCTGATCATTCACGAAGCGCAGCTTACATATAACCGGAGCGGGTTTCACAAGATCGTCGATCTCGGAAAGTGGTGGAAAACCAAGTACCATCTTCCATTGCCGCTCGGCTGCAACGCGTTGCTCCGTACTCTAAAGCCGGAAGTGCAAAGCGAGTGCTGCCGGATGATGCGGGACAGTATCCAGTACGCGCTCGACAATCACGACGAAGCCCTCTCATACGCCATGCAGTTCGCTCGCGACATGGATACGCGCCTGGCCGAAAAATTCGTTGGCATGTACGTGAATCATTACACCGTGGACGCGGGCGATGTGGTTCCGAAGGCCGCGCAGAAACTGCTCGACCTCGGCCACGAAGTAGGGCTTATTCCTAATCGTGTTCAAGTGGAGTTCGTGCGTTAGCTATGCCAGTCTGGCGTACGCTGTTCGTCGCCTTCGCGGTAACGGCCGCAGCCCAAACTCCGAAGGAAGTACGCGCGACGGCTAAGCAGGGACCGGGCGCGCTGCCTCAACTGCAGAGTTACCTGAAGAATCCCGACAATAAAATCCGCGAAGAAGCTGTCAAGGGCATCACGGACATCGGAACAGGGAGAAGCGTCGATCTGCTGATTGAAGCCACTCGCGACAACGATGAAAACATCCAGATTCGCGCTACCGACGGGTTAGTAAACTTCTACTTGCCGGGATACATCCCGAGCGGCATGACCGCGCCTCTCAGACGTGCGGGCAGCAGCATTAAGGCGAGATTCGGCGACAGCAACGATCAGGTGATCGAGCCCTACGTGAAAGTGCGCGCGGATGTGATCCATGCGATCGGTTCGCTCGTTCGCGGCGGGGCCGGGCCGGACTCGCGGGCCAATGCGGCTCGGGCGATTGGTATCCTGCGCGGCGCGGAAGCCGAGCCAGATCTTTATTCCGCTCTCAAGTCCAAGGATTCAGAGGTTCTGTTTGAATCCCTGGTGGCCTTACAGAAAATTCGCGACGAGAGCGCCGGTCCGCACGTTCAGTATCTACTGCGCGATCTTAGTGAGAAGGTTCAGATCGCTGCGATTGAGACAAACGGGATACTCCGGAATCGTGCCGCGCTTCCGGATCTTCGCAGCGTTCTGCAGGCGACCAAGAAAACCAGAGTGCGAAGGGCGGCTCTTGCTGCTATGGCCATGCTGCCGGATAGCGCCGACCGGGCCATCTACACGCAATATCTCTCCGATAGCGACGATGCTTTGCGTGCCGCGGCAGCCGAAGGCTTGGGACGACTGCGAGATCCGGCCGATAGGAAATTGCTCCAACAGGCTTGGGAAAACGAAACGAAGCGTACGGCCCTGATCTCCCTCGCGTTCGCGCTCGTCATGAACAGCCAGACGCAGTACAACGACACCAGCCCGCTACGCTTTCTGGTGCAAAGCCTGGATCTAGGGACCGGACGCGGGCTCGCAAGTCCACTGCTCATGGAAGCGGCGCGGGATCCGGAGATCCGTCTGCAGCTTTACGGGCCACTGGAGCAGGGTACAAAAGAGCAGAAGATCGCAATTGCACAAATCCTGTCAGAGGATGGGGACCGAGCCACTGAGGCCCACCTGGAGAAAACCAGCCGGGATTCGGACCCGCAAGTAGCCGCGGAAGGATTGCGAGCCCTTCGTAACCTCCGGGCCCGCTTATAGAGCTGAAGGGAAAAACTACTTCTTCTTAATCTGTTTCTGCTGACCGACGCGGACTTTGAACATCGCGGTCTTCGCGTCCTGAAACGCTTTGTGGTCGTGGCGCGCTACGGCGTCGTTCAGATACGTATCCACATTCGCTTCGCGAGGCAGAACGGCCATTACGGTGAAAGTGTCGTTGCAGGTGGGGCAGAAGGGCCGAAACCGCTTCACATTCGGGATTGCCATAACTGTTTTATTGTAGCAAACCCGGGTTTACGATAGAACGTGTGGTTAGCGACGAGACGTTGTTGCGGTTGCATGAAAGGATTGTCTCGTTCGCGGCATCTCGTATTTCAAGGGATTCAGCCGAGGACCTGGGGCAGGAGGTTCTGCTGCTCCTCCGGGATAAATATCCGCATGTCGACGCCCCCGCCGAACTGCTCCCTCTTGCCCTACGGATCGTGCGATTGAAGATAGCCGGCCTGCGCCCCAATGGCGAGCCGGATCCCGAGGCGCTAGCGCGCCTCCATCGAGCCATTGAACAAACCGGGGAACGCTGCCGGAGAATTATCCGTTCAAAGCTGGAGGGCAAGACCTTCGCGAAAATTCAAGCGCTTTTGGGCGTTGGCTCCATCAATACCGTCTATATATGGGACTATCGCTGTCGCACTCATCTCCTTGAAGTGATGGGCGGGAGCCGGGAGGAGAAGCGATGACGGACGACGTCCGCAAACTCTTGGGAGGCTACGCTACGGGAACTCTGACTACGGAGGAGTCGGAACTTCTGTTCCAGGCCGCTCTCGCGGATCAGGAACTTTTTAACACGCTTGCGGATGAGCAATCGCTAGGAGAGATGCTTGAAGATCGACGGCTCCGGGGAGAGCTTCTGGCCGCGCTCGGAGAAGAGGTCGCTCGCCCACCACACCAGGCACTAGGATGGATTTTTTCCGGCGCGGTGGCAGTTTCCTCGCTGATCATTTTTTGGATCGGATTGCATCCGCAACACCATGGAACCCGAGGCAAAGTATTCCAACCGCCGCCCCCTAGCGCGCGGCCGGCACCGGTGCAGATCCCGCCGATGGAACCGCCGCCGCCACTTCCCCCACAAGCCGTGACCGCGCCACCGCTCCCGCTTCCGTCTCTGCGCCCGATAGAGATGCAACGGCGCAATGAAAAGGGGGCGGGTGGCCGCTGAAGGCATCCCGCCCCGAATTGCCGTTAAGACCTACGCGCGGCCGTTATGCCGCTTTCCGTTCCGGAGATTCCCGCCGCAATGGAGGACGAAGAGCCCCGCGCCGCTCGCGGGGTGAAGGCATAAGCAGCAAATTGGAGGGCGAACCGGGAAGAGCCTTTTGGATGGTTCCGCCGAAGTACGCATCGAGCGGGAAGAGAGAGAAAGGTTGAAGTTCGCGGAAGACGCGGCCGAGCTTCTGCTGAATGCGGTAGACGGCGTGGAAAAAGGAGCCGCGATCCATGCTCAGCCGTCTGCAGCACAGACGCCAATCGGCGCCGAGAAGAAAATGGAAGCGGAAAATCCGATATTCTTCCTCATCGAGCGCCCGCTTGCTCACTATGCAGAAATCCGCAATGTAGTCCTCGTCCTTACGAGCCCAAACCCGGCGGCCATCCTTCCCTGAACAGTTTTCCAAGGTCACCTTGCTCATATACTTCTCCTTGGAGACGCAATAGCGAAAACGGGAGTAGCACGCCCGGAAGATGCCTCTCAATACGCAATTGCAGGGATTGGACGGCCCTTTCCTGGTCGTGTGGCGCAGTCCTTCACCCTGGCAGTGCGCACACTTGTCTTTGGCGACCGCAATTGTTTCTGAGCGATTCCATTCCATATCGTCGAGTGTCCTTTTTCGGCTGGTGCCTTCGGATAACACTCAGCCGTCATCTAATGTTTCCTACTATGGAGCCGACTAAAAAACTCGTCAATAATAAAACCCATAAAATATAGTTAGTTTCTGTGACAATTCTCTCAATATTTTTCTATCCTATTGAAATTAAACGTGTTAGAAATACTGTCTATAATATAATTTATTTTCAAATTGGTTGTTGTAATGCCATCATACACTAAGGTTAACTAGGAGGTATATTTCTTTTAGAAATAGGGCTGACGCCGGATATGAACTTCGGATCGACACAACAGCGGTTGATACTCATGATCCGCGAGATGGTGCGTTGTGGAGAGCTGACGGAACGGGGCATCGCCCGCGTCACCGGTGTATCTCAACCGCATGTGCACAATGTTCTCAAGGGGATACGCGCCCTCTCGCCGGAATTCGCCGATCAACTGCTTCAGCAACTCAGCCTTACACTCGCGGATCTATGCTCAGACGCCGAGCCGGAAAAAGAGTCACAGCGTCTCGACGCTCACACCTTTCATCCGGTGCCGATGCTGCGCGGCCGCACTGGTCCCCGGCATTTTCCATTCACGCCGGAACGCCATGAGGGCGTTTACCCATTCCCGCGGACGCAAGTGACTATGCTGACGGACCCCGTGGTGCTAGTGATTCATCACGACGACTCGATGGCACCCCGATTCCAGGAGGGCGACCTGATTCTGTTGGAGCGATCGGAACACGCGCGACTGAACCCGGACCCCGAATCTGCCTACGTGGTCGATACAGCCGAAGGCACGGCGGTTCGCTATATCCGTTACGGCGGGCGAAGCGTTTACCTCCTGACGGAGAAATCGAGGCGAGATCAGCATGAATGGGAATATCTTCCGCTGTCAGGCCGGAATATTCTGGAGGTGGTCAGGGGACGAGTTGTATGGATTGGCCGCAGGATGGAAATGATGCCGCCCGAGCGGCGTATGCGCTTTTAGCCGCCGATCGAGTACATGGGCCGCGGTGGCGGGACGAACCGGGAACTATCGATCTGGTGACCCAGCCACTTTTTCGCTGTCGTAAGGCGCAAAGCGCCGGCGATGTCTATATCCGAACCGCCATTTCGGAGCAGCGGCTTGATATCCGTCTCTTCGACAGCGAACAGGCAGTAACGCACCTTGCCGTCAGAGGTCAGCCGCAGACGGTTGCAGTTGAGGCAGAATGGCTTCGTGACGGAGGCGATGACGCCCACGCGAGCGCCCGTGTCGGAGTAACGGTATTCTGTCGCGGGAGCGCGGGGATCGCTGTCCGGGATTGCCCTCAACGGCGAAATGTTGGTGGAGATTTCCCCCAGGATCTCATCGGCGCTGAGCACTTTGGACCGGTCCCAAAGGTTTTGTGCATCGAGTGGCATGAACTCGATAAATCGCGCTTCGATGTCGTTGTCTCGGCAGAAACGAGCAATGGGCAGAATATCGGGTTCGCTCAATCCGCGCACGGCAACTGCGTTCAACTTGATAGAGAATTTGAGGGCGCGCGCCGCCGCAATTCCATCCAGGACCCGCGGGAGGTCGTCGCGTCTGGTCATCTGGTGGAAACGGGCTCGATCGAGGGTATCTAAATGAATATTGAGACGGCGCAGACCGGCATCGTGGAGAGCGTGGGCATCTCGTGCCAACAGGACGGCGTTCGTAGTGAGAGCCAGATCCCGAACGCCCTGAATGGCGGCGAGCCTTGCGATCAGAATGGGAAGATCCCGGCGTACCAGCGGTTCACCCCCGGTGAGGCGAAGTTTGTCGACGCCTTGGCCTACGGCAACACGAACTACGCGCTCGATCTCCTCGAAGCTTAGGATTTCGGCGCGAGGCTGGAACTGAGCGCCTTCCTCCGGCATGCAGTAAAAGCAGCGGATGTTGCAACGGTCAGTGACACTGATCCGCAAGCTGTCGTGAACACGTCCGAAAGTGTCGACGAGACTCACGGGGTGAGGCTCACAAAGCCAGCATCCGCTCGATGGGCACTGCCGCCCGGCGCATGAGCTCGGGATCGAGGTCCACCCGCGGTTCCAGGTTTAGCAGCGCTTCACGAAGCTTTTCCAGCGTGTTCAGGCGCATGTACGGACATTCGCTGCAGTTGCAGTTCTCGTTGGCGACAAAGTAGAATTTCTTGTTCGGCGCGTATTTCTGAAGCGAAAATGCTACGCCGCTCTCGGTCATGACAATGAACTCGCGCGCGGCGTTTTTCACGCAGAAATCGATCAGCGCGGAGGTGGAACCGATAAAGGCGGCATGTTGCAGGACAGATTCAGGGCACTCCGGATGTGCGATGACTACCGCCTCGGGGTGCGTCTTCATGGCCTCGAGGAGCCTTCGCTGCGGGAAGGTCGCATGGACGATGCAGGAGCCCTGCCAGATTTTCATGTTTGCACGCCCCGTTTGCCGTTGAACGTAAGCTCCGAGGTTACGGTCGGGAAGAAAGAGGACCGTCTTGTGCGCGGGGATGGAATTAACCACATCCACCGCGTTACGCGAGGTGCAGATGATATCGCTTTCCGCCTTCACTTCCGCCGAGGTATTGATATAGCTGACGATGACGTGATCGGGATTGCGACGGCGGTATTCACGAATGGGCTCGGCGGGACAGCCCTCCACGAGGCTGCAGGAGGCCGCCTTATCGGGCACGATGACCGTACGATCCGGGTTCAGAATCTTGGCGGTTTCCGCCATGAACCAGACGCCGCAAAACGCAATCACGTCGCCTTCGAAATCGCGCGCCCTGCGGGCGAGTTCGAGCGAATCGCCGACCGCATCGGCCAGTTCCTGGATCTCCGCCTCCTGATAGTGATGGGCAAGCAGTATGGCCCGTCGGCTGCTCTTCAGGTCGAGGATTTCTTCCGCTATTGTCGCTGTAGCTAACATTCCGAGGGAGGCACCGACTACCTAAATTGTAATGCATCAGATAATGATGGAATACGGTGCGGGTACTGCTCCTTTCCACATACGAACTCGGGCGACAGCCTTTCGGGCTGGCTTCGCCCGCCGCGTGGCTCCGCGCCGCCGGCCACCAGGTCACGGCAATCGACCTCGCCCGGGATCCGCTTCCACCTGAAACAGTAAAAGACTCGCAATTGGCCGCTCTGTATATTTCGATGCACACAGCCATGCGTTTGTCGCTAAAAGTTATCGAAAGAGTGCGGTCGGAGAACCCCGCCATCCGAATCTGTTGTTACGGTTTATATGCTCCTTTGAATGAGGGGTCGCTGCGGGCTGCCGGAGCGGAAACGATTTTGGGCGGCGAATTCGAGCGGGCGCTAGTGGCGTGGGCCGCCGGGGAGATGGCTGGCGGCCTGTCGATGGAGCGCATCCAATTCTTGACACCGGACAGGGCGGGATTACCCAGGCTGGACCGCTACGCGCAGATTGTGGGATCGGGCGAGGCGCGGACGGTCGGGTACACCGAGGCGAGCCGGGGGTGTAAGCACCTGTGCCGTCATTGTCCCGTCGTTCCTGTCTACAACGGGACTTTCCGGGTGGTCCAGGGAAACGTGGTGATGGCGGACATCCGGCAACAGGTCAGGGCGGGAGCCCGGCACATTACTTTCGGCGATCCGGATTTCTTCAATGGAGTCGGGCATGCCGTGCGGATCGCGGAAGAACTCCATGCCGAGTTCCCCGATGTGACTTATGACGTCACGATCAAAGTGGAGCACCTGCTCAAACACCGCGCCAGTCTGGAGACCTTGAAGCGGACCGGGTGTCTGTTTGTTACGTCCGCTGTAGAGTCCGTGGATGACGCGATTCTCGCGAGGTTCGCGAAGGGGCATACGCGCGCAGATTTCTATGAAGCCGTGAACGTCATGCGCGCCGTTGGGCTGGGCCTGAGTCCCACCTTCGTTACGTTCACGCCATGGACGACCCGAGAGGGATATCGCGAGCTGCTGCGTTGCATCGTGGATCTGGACCTTGTGGAAACCGTGGCTCCCATTCAGCTTGCGATCCGCTTGTTGATTCCTGCGGGTTCGCTGCTCCTGGACTTGCCCGAAGTACGGTCGATAGCGGGACCATTCGATGCCGGAGCGCTCGCGCATCGCTGGAGGAATCCCGATCCCGGTATGGACGCGTTGTGCCTGGAACTGCAGAAAATGATCGCGCGGGAGGAGAAGGCGAAGCAGTCGCGAATCCAAATCTTCCGCCGGGTGTGGGAGATGGTGGACGAACGGCCGTTGGACATTCCACTGGCCGGGCGGGCGACCGTGCCGTACCTGAACGAGCCGTGGTATTGTTGAGCGGAACCCACCGAAGAGCAGTTGGCTCTCATCTAGCGCTATACTAGGTCGTTTTTCATCTGTAGTGGTACCGGTTTCTAATCATTTTATTGTTCCCAACCGATCTCTGGATGATGGAACGCGACATCTCACAATCGCAACATGGGTCACCCCGGTGGAAGGTGTGGGCGATTTCCGTTGTGCTGGTGGGGCTCCTCGGGGCTGGCGTATCCGTCGTGGCTTTCAAGACGGCACGAAGCTGGGAACTCCAGAGCACGCGAGAGGAATTTCGCCTGGCCGCGGCCAGTTACGGGTACGCCGTGCGGCGCGAGATCGAGTCTAATCTTGGCGCGTTACGAACGCTGCGGGCTTACGTCAACGTAACGAAGCGCCTGGACGGGCCAAGTTTCTCCAGCTTCGCCGCGGAGGCGATTCAAGCCAATCCCAGTATTCGAAGTCTGGAATGGGTGCCGCGCATTCCAGCCTCGGGCCGCCTTCAATTCGAGAGAGAGATGGCGGAACGCGGGGTGACTCCCTCCTACCTTCGGAGCAGCTCCGCCCCCGTGCCGGCGCGAGCGCCCGATGCTCCGGAGTATTATCCCGTGCGTTTCGTCCATCCGGCGGCATTCGCCAATCGTATTCTTGGCTACGATCTGCGAAGCACAGTGGCAGGCCGCGAAGCGTTGGAACGCGCAGCGGCGTCAAGAAACCTGGTAGTAGGCCCAAAATCGCAGCTCGTCGAGACGTATCGTGACGGCGCGGGTCTGCCATCTTACCTCGCGGTCTTTGACGGATCCGCAGGGGCAGAACGTGTGAGGGGCTACGTACTTGCCGTCTTCCAGATGGGCGACGTGTTGGAAAACGGTCTGCGCCGGCTGGAGCCCGAACCGATTGAGATAGAATTCTACGATTTGAGCGCGGTACCCGGAAAGCGCTTCCTATACCGGCATTCATGGAGTGCACTTCAGGCTGCTGTGAAAATGCGCTCGGAAGCTGAAGCTCTGGCGAACGCTGACTTCAAGCAGGTGGTGCGTTTCGATGTCGGGGGCCGTGAGTGGGCTATGGTCATGACGGCGACCGAGGTCTACAAGTCCGCCCACCGGACCTGGCAGCCCTGGGGCATCCTCGCGTTCGGGTTGTGCCTGAAGGGAATTGCAGTTACATATTTCCTTCTGCACATTACCCATGCCCGCAGGGACGCGGAACTGCGGCAACTTCGCTCGCGCAAGACCGCCGAGAACGCACTGCGCGAAAGTGAAGCACGCTACGCGCTGGCGGCACGGGGTTCTAAAGACGGCTTATGGGATTGGGATCTAGTGACCGGACGGGTTTACTATTCCGAGCGGTGGAAATCGATGCTGGGCTTCGAGAATGAAGAGATCGGCGACAGCCCGGATGAATGGATGGGACGTTTCTATGCGGGCGAGCGTGGGCGCGTCGAAGTGGAACTCTCGGAGCACTGCGCTGGTAAGACGGATCACTTCCAGAGCGAGTACCGGATGTTGCATCGGGACGGGACTTACCGCTGGATGTTAAGCCGCGGCGTTGCCGTGCTGAATCAGGATGGAGTGGCAACCCGAGTGGCCGGCTCCCAGACAGACATCACCGAAAACAAGTCGGCCGATCATCTGACCGGCCTCGCCAGCCGCATCTCGCTGAACGAAAATCTCCAACTCGCGATCGATCACTCTCGGGACGGTGACGCCGAACTGTTCGCTGTCCTCTTTTTAGATCTGGACCGTTTCAAAGTGGTCAACGATAGTCTGGGTCACCTCGCGGGGGACCGCCTTCTGGTTGAGATCGCGAGCAGGTTGACGGATTGCGCGACGTCACCGCCATTCCACGCCGCGCGGACCACAATCGCACGCCTGGGAGGCGATGAATTCGCGGTGTTGATCCGCGCGATGAGCTACTCGGGGATGGCTATTGCTCTGGCTAATGCTATTCAGGAAACGATGAAGCCCGCGTTCGATCTTGCCGGCCATCAGGTGTTCGTTTCGACGAGTATCGGCGTGAGGATCGGTGATCCGAATGCGACGCCTGAGATCCTGCTGCGTGATGCGGATACCGCGATGTACCATGCGAAGTCCTGCGGTAAGCAGAGGTACGAGGTATTCGTCCCCGCGATGCGGTTTCGCGCCGTGGAACGACTACGCCTGGAGACCGATCTTCGAAACGCTATCGAGAACAACGAGCTTGTGTTGTACTACCAACCCAAAGTTTGCCTGGTGACCGGGGTGGTGGCGGAACTGGAGGCGCTCGTCCGCTGGAACCATCCGGAGCGAGGTCTGATTTCTCCTTCGGAATTTATTCCGCTCGCCGACGAAACCGGCCTGATTCTACCTCTCGGGACGTGGGTACTGCGCGAAGCATGCAGGCAAATGAGGGAGTGGCTGCGCGAGTTCCCAGTAGATTCACGACTGCGGGTCAGCGTAAATTTGTCGTGCAAGCAGTTCAAGCAGGAGAACTTCTTCGAACAGATCACCGGCGTCTTGCTCCAGGCGGATCTTGCGCCGGAAAGGCTTAGCCTCGAAGTCACAGAAGGCGTGCTGATGGAGAACATGGAAAACGCGGTCGTCCTTTTAAAAAGACTGCGCGAGCGGGGGATCGGACTTCAAATCGACGACTTCGGTACGGGTTACTCGTCGCTGACTTACCTGCACCGGCTGCGCTTCGACGCGTTGAAGATCGACCGGGACTTTGTTCGGGAGATGTGCTTTCGGCAGGAGAACGCGCAGATCGTGCGCACAATCATCCTCCTGGCGCGAACATTGGGCATGAGCGTTGTGGCCGAAGGGGTGGAGAATTCGGCGCAGCTGCAGCTGTTGATCGATTCCGGGTGCGACTACGCGCAAGGCCACCTGTTCTCGGAGGCGGTCGACGGCGCCAGCGCTTCACGATTTTTCGGAGGATTTTCGCGGGTCCTGGATTCTCTTATCCCTACGGAGGGAGTGGAAGCGTAACGTGCGGCGTATCGTCCTGGTCGGGGCAACCACTGGATACCAAACAAGAATGTTCGCGCGAGCGGCGGACAAGTTGGGGATCGCACTCACTCTGGCGACGGACCGATGTCATATTCTGGAAGATCCATGGGCGGATCGAGCTGTCCCCATTCGCTTCGAAGACCCGAGCGGATCGGCGGAGAAGATTCCGGAATGCAGCGGAATCATCGCGGTGGGCGATCGCCCGACCCTGGTCGCGGCCTTGGCTGCGGAGCGGCTGGGTATTCCGTTCCACTCTTTCGATGCGGTCTCCGCCTGCAACAATAAGCACGCGGCGCGCGAGCGATTTCGCGCGGCGGGCCTTCCTGCGCCGGACGCCTTCCTGGCGCACGATCACTCCGCTTCAGCGCACGCGCCGTATCCATGCGTGCTAAAGCCGCTTGGGCTCTCAGCGAGCCGCGGGGTCATTCGCGCGAACGATGAAGCGGGGTTCCGAGCGGCGTTTGCCCGAATTCGAGCGATGCTCTCGCACGATCAGGCGCAATCGATTCAGGTGGAGAGCTTCATTGAAGGCCGGGAATTTGCGCTCGAAGGGGTCGTGACGGAGGGTGATCTCACGGTCCTCGCCATCTTTGATAAACCGGATCCGCTCGATGGGCCCTTTTTCGAAGAGACGATCTATATTACGCCGTCGCGCGAAGGCGACGAGACGCAACGAGCCATAGAGCAAACCACGCGCGCGGCGGTGAAAGCGCTCGGGTTGAGCTACGGCCCGATACATGCCGAAATGCGCGTAAACAATGCCGGTGTGTTCATGCTCGAGGTGGCCGCTCGGCCGATTGGCGGATTGTGTGCAAGAGCGTTGCGGTTCAAAGGCGGCACAAGTCTGGAAGAGCTGCTGCTGCGGCATGCTCTCGGTGAAGACGTGTCCGGTCTGACGCGGGAGGAAGCGGCTTCCGGCGTGATGATGATCCCTATTCCGCGCGGCGGAATCTACGAGGACGTGAGAGGTGAAGATGTCGCGCGCGAGGTGCCGGGAATTGAAGACGTGATTGTCACGGCCAAGCGGGGACAGAAAATCGTTCCGCTTCCCGAAGGAGCGAGCTATCTGGGATTTATCTTTGCGCGGGGAGCCGAGTCGGCCGACGTGGAAGCAGCACTCCGAGCAGCCCACGCGAAACTGGATTTCCAGATCGCTCAAATGCTGCCGGTAGTGTGACTGCTATTTCGATTGCGGAGGGACGTATCCGGCGGGAAGCGCGGCACCTTCACCGAAGAAGTATTCATCCATCTGCTTGATCAGGAACTCCTGCGCTTCGGCTGTGCCCAGGTTCAAACGGTACTCGTTCATGAGCATCTTCATATGCTCGACCCACATCTTCCAGGCTTCCTTGGAGACGTTCTCGTAAATCTTTTGCCCCAGCGGATGGCCCTCGAACGGGACTTCTTCGAGACCTTCCATGTCCCGCTGAAACTTGACGCAGAACACCTTGTGCGCGCCTGCGGGAATCTCAGTCGATGCCGGTGCGCCTAATCCGCCTGCTCCACAACCCATACACCTCAGGATACTACTTTCCGAATCCGACTTCGGTGAGAATGATTCCAAGTTGCCGGCTATCGCCTGGCGGCGAAGCGGTTTTGTCCACGCCGATCGTGATCACCGCAGACGAGCCGGATGGGTGTTGCGCCACGGTATCAAGCGAGTAAAGGCCCGGCCCGGGGAAAGTGCGCGTTAGCAGCGCCCTGTTGTCCAGGGAAACTGTCACGGTGCGGGCCGTCACGGTTTCCGGGATATAGAGTCCGATGTGAATAGGCGCCGGCGCAGGCGGTGATTTCAAGAGAATGGATGCCTGCTTTCCCATCCAGCGCCATTGACCGTTGTCGCGCGCGAAGATCCCGGAGAGGATCTGGTTGTCTGCATCGGGCGCGCTCATTAGGATGTTCTCGCGTGTGGGCATCCGGTTTTCGAGAAAGTCCGCATGGATCCGGTCGATG
>JAOAPQ010000469.1 GCA_025462965.1 Bryobacterales bacterium | reverse complement strand
GACCTGTCACCAGCCGTCGAACGCGATGAGCATCTCGGCGGAAGCAGTGCGCGGCCGCTGGGCAGACACGCATGGCAAGGACCCGATATTTGCGGCGGTCGATGGGTCGAATTGCCCCGATCGTCCGCAAGATGTGAAGGAGTCGCACTCGCTGCTGCTCGAACGCGGTCTCCTCCGCATTGCGCTATCCTGGCCTCCGCGGGCTGCCGACGGGACGGCGGTCCGGCCGGAGTTCCGGATCGAGGTGGTTCGCGATCCCACCGGGTGCAACACGAGCACCATCTACGGAATCGCCAGCGCGAAGCCAGCCATCTCCGTATACCGCCGGCCTCGCGTGGCGGCCAACTTGAATTATCTGGCCGGTGGGCCGGGCGGCGCAAAATTTATGTCCGACGGGCGAGAGCCGACGCTGAGCAGTCAGGCTGCTACGGCCGTTCTGGTACATGAGCAGGCGAAGGAGCCGCCCGCCCCGGAGACGCTTCGTCAGATCGTGGACTTTGAAACACAGATTTACGCGGCCCAGATTTCCAACATTCGGGGAGGCCTGCTTAACGAGAAAGCCGGCCCGGTGGCCCTCGGTCCCGAAAATCTGGCCGCGGGCAAGGCCGGGACCCAAGCGTTCGCATCCTTTGCCGTCTGGCGCAAACCCAAAATGGAGCAAGATCCCGGCGTTCAGATCGAATTCCGCGCGTCCGTGGCTCGCGGGAGCGATGTGTTTCTTACGCGCACGTTTCGGGTGAACGAGGCGGCGTCTACCTGCGCGACGTGTCATCGCCAGGGCACGACTCGATGGATGGATATCGGCACAACAAATACCGCCGCCGCGAAAGCGTCGCCCGATCTCCCGCTTTTCCGGATTACCTGCGACAGTTCCGCCGCGCCTCATCCGTTGCTGGGACGCGTGATTTACACGCAGGATCCCGGCCGGGCGCTGATATCGGGAAAGTGCGCGGACGTCGGTTCGATCGTGATGCAGCAGTTTCACGGGCTTGCGGCGCGCGCGCCTTACTTTTCGAATGGTTCCGCGCGCACGCTTCGCGAATTGGTGGACTTCTACGACCGGCGCTATGCCGTGGGTTACACCGAGCGGGAAAAGCAGGATTTGATAAATTTTCTAAGTGTTCTGTAGATTTAGCGCCTGCAGTTCGAAGCCGCGGAGCTGGTAGCGAAAGCTCGGGAACGCCTCCATCTCACGCGCGCACCACTCGATTCCTTTGCGAAGCAGATCCAGTTCCGCGTCCCACCAGGGCCCGGAGCGGCCGGCCAGGTAGAAGTCGCGGCAAAGTTCGAGGTGGCGGCGAAATCCGGCGAGCAGCCGGGCTCGATAGTGAGCGAGCAAGTCATCCGGCTCCGAACTTTGAGGCGCAGCTTTGATGACCGCCGATGCCAGAATGGCTTCGCGGATAGCATGGCCGGTCCCATCGCCGCAAAGCGGATCGAAAGCCAACGCGGCCGTTCCACAAGCCAGCCATCCCGGCCCGCACAACGGGTAGGCGATTCGCGGATAAGCCGGAAAATGCGACGTGCCCGGGCTGGGGGCTTCGATCTGCATCGCGATCAGACGGCTGCGCTCAAGTAGTAATTCCGGAGTTTCCCCCACTGCCAGCAGCCAGGCGCTGCCGTCCCCGGCGGGAACCAGGAACAGCCATCCGTTCTCGAGCGACTCGACCCAGCATGCAGACCGTTCCGCACTACGTTTCAGAGCGACAGACTGCGCCGCGGCAATTCGCGAACCGAAGTGATGTTCAACAGCCGATTGCGGCAATGGCCGCGAAGCAAAGATGGTCCACTGGTTTGAATCCGAGTCAAAAGAATCGGATTTCGGCAGTTTTGGCAGGAGGCGCTTCGTTAGCTCCTGTTCTGAAACAATCGCCGCCGAGTGGGGGAGAACTCTCGTTTGCGCGTGGGGACCCCACGCAACGATGCGCTTATCGATCCGAGGCAGGTTGCCGAACAGATCGCCTTGAGCGAAGACGTCGCCGATCAGCATTTGAGTCGCATCGCTCAGCATGATGGCCGGCACGCGGACGCGATCCAGTCGCTCAACCGCTACGGAGACGCCCGCCGCGCCCAGCAGATGCGCGCAACAACAGGCTGCCACTCCGTCACCACGAATGGCAACGGCCGTCCCGGGTTGCCTATTGCTTGGCAATCACACCGCCCTTCATAACAAATTTTACGGTCCGGATAGCCGAGATGTCCTTCGTGGGGTCGCCCTCCACCGCAATCAGATCGGCGAGCATACCAGGTCTGACCTGTCCGATCTCCATGTGAAGGACGCGCCCGGCGACGGAGGTGGCGGCTTTGAGCGCGTCAGTCACCGGCATCCCGTAAGCAACCAGCAACTCGAGTTCGCGCCCGCTCTCGCCGTGGTTGAACACGCCGACGTCACTGCCGCTGAGGATGGTGACGCCGGCATCGAGGGCTGCTTTGAAACTGGCACGCTTGCGTGCAATCGCGGGCGTCTCCGGCTGCTCAGCCTTGTTACCGGGCGGGTACGCGCCGGCGTGATTGCTTACGGTGAGCGTGGGGCAGAGGGCGACGTGGTGCTCGGCCATCATTTTAAAAATTTCCGGCGTTCCGCCGTCGCCGTGCTCGATGGTTTCAGCACCGCCCAGGATGGCCCGCCGCATGCCTTCCGGAGTGGTCGTGTGTATAGCGACCGGGACGCCGGCGCCCTTGGCGGTTTCAACCACAAGTTTGATCTCCTCGAGCGAGAAGGTGGGGTGCGAGCCCGGATGGGGTCCCCACCGGTAATCGCCATAGATCTTGATCCAGTCGGCGCCGTGGCCGATCTGGTCGCGGACCACCCGAAGCAGGCTGTCCACGCCATCGGCTTCCTCCACGCCCTGCGGTACGCGCCATTCGAGCGAGAAACCTTTTGGAGCGTAGCTTCCCGTAGCGCCAATGGCTCGCGTTGTAGTTAGCATCCGCGGGCCTGGGATGATGCCCTGCTCGATCGCCTGCTTCAGTTCCACATCGGCGTACCCGGCGCCTTCGGTACCCAGGTCGCGGATGGTGGTGAAACCGGACATCAGCTGCGCGCGGAGATGATTGACCGCGCGCGCGGTGCGCAGACCAAGGCTTTCGTGCGCGACCTGATCCACCCACAGGGTTTCGCTGTAGGCGTGCAACAGGACGTGCGAATGACCTTCCACGAGGCCCGGCATGAGAGTAGTATTGGGTAAGTCGACAACTTTTGCGCCGCCCGCCTCGATACTGGCGGCGGGACCGGCGGCATCGATTCGGTCGCCCCTCACTCGTACCGCCCACCCTTCATGCAGCGCCTCGCCGTCAAAGACGCGAGCGGGCTTTAGCACAGTGGCTTGTGTTTTGACTACCTGGCCCTGCGCCGTGAGGCCAAAAAGGAAGAAGCATAGCCATGTTGTCAGATCGGTCTTTCGCATTGCGTAAGTATAGCCGCCGATGAACACCGATGAACGCGGATTGAACACAAAGCCTTGATTTGCCATATCTGCGTTGATTCGCGTGCATCGGCGGCTAAGACGGTGCATTTTTATTGACAAGTTGAGGCTAGGGATGTTAGGCTTTCTTCAATTCGGTGATAGGCCACCTAGTCGTGACGAGCAAGCTCTTTCAGGGCCGTGTTAGTTCGCACTGAGTTCCTCTTTCGCTCTGTCTCTACCCTCCGTTGGGTTTCTAACCGTCATTTTTAGCAATCCTCTACAACCAGCTAACGCGGAGGCGATTGAGTGCGGAATTTAATCGGCAGCAATCCGTTAACAACTGTTATCTTTCTGGCCACAGCGTGGTGCGCCGTGCCCGCGCAGGGCAAACCGGCGGCGGAAGGAATTCCCATTGACCACAAGTTAACTATTGAGAAATGCGGCGGCTGCCATAAGACGGACGAAAACGGGATGATGGGCCGAATTTCTTTTATCCGGACCACGCCCGAAGTCTGGCAGCAAACCATCAAGCGCATGATGCGGCTGAACGGGGTGGTCGCCACTCCGGCGGAAGTTCGCGAAATCGTGCGCTACTTAAGCACGAATAATGGGCTTGCCCCGGAGGAAATGAAACCGGTGGCGTGGGAAGTGGAGCACCGGATGCCCGGGCACCAGTTCGACATGGTTCCCGATCCCTCCCTGCAGCACACGTGCAACTACTGTCATAACGTTGGCCGGGTGTTGGTGCAGCGGCGAACGAAAGATGACTACGAGAAGCTTTTCTCCTTCCACATCGGATTGTTTCCAGGTGCCGAGAATGTATTTCGCCCTCGTCGCGTGAAGGCGAATTCCGCCGAAGTACCGGCGCACATCGAGCAAGGACCGATGGGCGGCAATCCTGTTCTGATATCTGTCGGCGCCCCTGCGGTCGATATGAACGCGCCCTATCCGATCGACCTGACGCTCGACTACCTCACCAAGGCGCAGCCGCTGATCACGCCGGAATGGACCGCGTGGAAAGCGGCTATGCGAGCGCCGAAACTGGCGGGAACATGGGCCCTGAGCGGCTATCAGCCGGGCAAGGGCAAAGTCTTTGGGACCCTGACCATACACGCTACTCCCGCTGAAGACGAATTCACAACGAAGGTCGAACTCCACTATCCGGCTCACGACACGAAGTTGACCCGGACCGGCAAAGGATTCGTGTACACAGGCTATAGCTGGCGCGGACGCGAAACAGCGGAGAGTAAGCCCGCGGCGAGCGCCGACCCGGGTAACGATCCCGCCGAATGGCGCGAGACTATGATGGTCTCCCGCGACGGGAACAGCATGGAGGGCCGCTGGTTCTGGGGCGGATACGACGAATTCGGCATTGACGTTAAGCTGACCCGCGTCGGGTCGCAGCCAGTCGTATTGGGAACCGATCTCTTCTCGTTGCAGTCACCAGCGACGAGCGAGGTGCGGATCTTCGGCGCGAACCTGCCGGCAAGTCTGAAACCCGGCGACATCGATTTTGGAACCGGCGTAAAGGTGAAAAAGGTCATCAAGGCTACGCCGGCGATCGCGACGGTCGAGGTGGAGGTTGCGAAGGGGCTGCCGGTCGGCGTGCACGATGTCGCGATTGGGAGGTCGACAGCTGTGGACGCTCTGACAGTCTACGATAAGGTCGCGCACATAAAGGTGATGCCGGATTCGGGCATGGC
>JAOAPQ010000464.1 GCA_025462965.1 Bryobacterales bacterium | reverse complement strand
CCCCCCACAAATGTTAAAATCAAATGTCCCTCCTGATGGATTTCCTGAAAGGCCTCAATCCGCAACAGCACGACGCCGTCGCCTTCACCGAAGGGCCGATGCTGATCCTCGCGGGCGCGGGGTCCGGCAAGACGCGGGTCATCACTCACCGCATCGCGCACCTCATCAGCGCGAAGCATGTGCCCCCGTCCGCGATTCTGGCTGTGACGTTCACCAACAAGGCAGCCGCCGAAATGCGCGCCCGCGTCGCATCGCTCCTCGAAGGCGTGGAAATCGGCAACGGTCCGAACCTGGCGACCTTTCACTCCTTTTGTGTGCGCCTTCTCCGGCGCGATGGCGATCCGCTCGCCCAAATCCGGCCCGGTTTCACCCGCAAATTCTCCATCTATGACGATGACGATCAACTCGCCATCATCAAAGGCGCCTACAAGCGCATGGGCCTCGATGAAAAGGCCATGCCGTATCGCGGCACCATGTCCGTCATCAGCAAGGCCAAGAATTCGAAAAAATCCCCGCAGGATCTCTACAGCGAATCCACCGACCCGAAGATGACCCGCATGGCGGCCGTCTTCGAGGAATACGAAAAGGGCCTGCATCAGGCAAACGCTCTCGATTTCGACGATCTGCTCCTCGAAGCCGTTCGGCTGCTTTTCCATGACGCGGCCACGCGCGATGCCTGGAACCGCCGCCTCAGCTACCTGATGATCGACGAGTACCAGGACACCAACCGCACCCAGTACGAGTTGATGCGGTTGCTTTCCCGCGGGCATGACAACGTCTGCGTAGTGGGCGATGAAGACCAGTCCATCTATAGCTGGCGCGGCGCCGATATCCACAACATCCTCGATTTCGAGAAAGACTATCCGGGCGCGAAGGTAATCCGGCTCGAGCAGAATTATCGCTCCACGAAGAACATTCTCGAAGCCGCAAGCGCGCTCGTCGCGAACAACAAAGAGCGTAAGGGCAAATGGCTCTGGACCGCCGCGCAGGCCGGCGAAATGATCGGGGTCTACGGCGGCTACGATTCCGGAAACGAAGCTCTCTTCATCGCCGACACCATCGAGAAACTGCTGCGGAAGAGCCCCGAAGACCGTGTCGCGATTCTCTACCGGACGAATTCCCAATCGCGCCAGATCGAAGAAGCGCTCCGGCGGTACGGGCGCAAGTACCTGGTGGTCGGCGGCATCAGTTATTACGGACGGGCCGAGGTCAAGGACATCCTGGCCTATCTGAAAGCCGCGATTTCACCGGCGGACTCCATCAGCCTGCTGCGCATCATTAATACGCCGGCGCGCGGAATCGGCAAGACAACGGTCGATCAGATTGAGGTGTACGCTCTCGAGAACAACCTTAGCGCGTACGACGCGATCGTCCGGATGCTTGCCGAGCAGAAGTTCTCGACGCGTGCGCATGCGGCACTTGCGGTTTTCGGCAACCTTATCGATGAACTCGGCGAGGCGGCGGCGACCCTGCCCTTGAACGATCTGATCAAGCTGATCGAAGAGCGTACCGGCTACCGCAAGATGCTGGAGCAGGAGAACACGCCCGAATCGCAGACGCGCCTCGAAAACCTGGATGAACTTGCGAACGCTGCCGCCGAGGCAGTGGAACGCGGCGAAACGCCGGCCGAGTTTCTGGACCATGCCGCCCTTGTCGCCCAGGCCGATGCAGTGGAGTCCGATTCGCAAGTCACGCTGCTCACGATGCATAACGCGAAGGGCCTTGAATTTCCGATCGTGTTCGTTGCGGGCCTGGAAGACGGGCTTTTTCCGCATAGCCGTTCGCTCCTCTCCGAAGCCGCGATGGAAGAGGAGCGCCGGCTTTGCTACGTGGGCATGACCCGCGCCGAGAAACGCCTCTATCTGACATGGGCGAAGTACCGCCGCCGGTTTGGCGGTGGCGAGCAGGAGCGATCCATCCCGTCGCGATTCTTGCGGGAAGTGCCATCGGAGCTCACGGTGAACCTCGGACCCGAGGATCACGAGGATATTCCGCAGGTGGACCTGACGGCAGAACGCTATGACGTGCGTCAGGGCGCGAAGAAGAACCTGTTCACGGGTAAGACGTACAACTCGCTGAACAACATCTCTCAGTTCTTCTCAGACCGGGGCATTCCGATGTCGCCCGTCAGCGTTCCAAGACCTCCGGCCGCACCAGGCGCCAAACCGTCTGCCCCGCCTCCCGCCGCAAATCCACCTGCCATGCGGCCGCCTACCGCGAATCCGCAGGCCGTCCGACCTGCCGCCGCACCGCCCATATCCGCGCGGATTCCCCCGCCCCTCTCCAGTCGATCTCTGCCCTCCGCGCCTCCGCGTCCAAAAACACCCGCCCGAACAGGTACAGTAGTAGAACATCCCAAATACGGGACCGGCACCATTGTTCGCCGCGAGGGAGACGGAGAGGATGCAAAGCTCACCATCCATTTCCAGCGCTATGGACTGAAAAAACTGGTGGAAAAATACGCAGGACTGAAGAAAGATTAATGAACACGAAAAAAGTCGAAGACAAGACAGAACGCAAGACCTTGAAGCGCGTTGCACGCAAGAAGGCCGCGCCGAAAGCCAAGCGCAAGGCGGGCGAGGCCCGCGGTTCCAATAAGAAGAAAGTCAAAAAGCTTACGCAGGGCCAGCGGAAACGCTAGGTGACGGGGCTCCTCCGAACCAAGAGCATCGACGCCCTGATCGCCTCCTCCGAGTTGCCGGAGAATCGATTACGCAAGTCGCTTGGTCCCTGGAGCCTCACCGCTCTCGGTGTCGGAGCCGTCATCGGCTCCGGCATTTTCACTCTCACGGGGACCGCCGCCGCGGGCAAGGTGGAGAAGATCGAATCGATCTTTCACGCCACCATCCTCGATCTTCTGATCCATGGCACCCAGGCGGGGTCCATGCTCGGACGTCCGGGAGCGGGTCCCGCCATCACGATTTCATTTATCCTGGTTGCGATCGCCTGCCTGTTGGCCGGGCTCTGTTACGCCGAAATGGCGTCCATGATCCCCATTGCCGGGAGCGCGTACACCTACGCCTACGCGATTTTGGGGGAGATTTTCGCCTGGATCATCGGCTGGGACCTGATCCTGGAATATGCGGTCTCCAACATGTCCGTCGCGGTCGGGTTCTCGGCTTATCTGCAGGATTTGGGCGATAACATCTTCGGGGTCCATCTGCCGGCCGAAATCGCCTATCCGATGTTCTCCGCGCCCGGCCAGCCGAGTGGAATCTTCAACATTCCGGCACTGCTGATCACGCTGCTGGTCACATGGGTTCTGGTGCGCGGCATCAGGGAAAGCGCGCAAACCAACACCGTGATGGTGATCATCAAGATCGCCGCGATCGTCCTGTTCTGTGCGGGAGCGGCCCGGGCGATTCACCCGGAAAACTGGAGGCCCTTCGCTCCGAACGGGTTTTCCGGCATTTTGACGGGCGCTTCCATCGTCTTCTTCACCTACATCGGGTTCGATTCGGTATCCACCGCAGCGGAAGAGTGCAAGCGTCCGCAGCGCGATCTGCCCTTCGGAATCATCGCGACCCTGATCATTTGCACGATTCTTTACGGGTCGGTTGCGCTGGTTCTGACCGGAATCGCGAAATATCAGACCCTCAACACCGATTCACCGGTCGCCAACGCGCTGAAAGCTCTGGGGTACAACCGCCTGCGGCTGATCGTCACCTTCGGGGCGCTGATGGGGATGTTGTCGTCATTGCTGGTGTATCAGTATGGGCAGGCGCGGATCTGGTTCGCCATGTCTCGCGACCGCCTGTTGCCCGGCATTTTCAGCCGCGTGCATCCGAAGCATCGAACACCTCATATCAGCACATGGATCGCAGGATTTGTCGTCGGCCTTCCCGCCGGTCTTTGGGACATCGACACATTCGCCGAACTTTCCAACATCGGAACGCTATTTGCGTTCATCGTCGTTTCCGCCGGCGTGATTGTGCTGCGCAAGAAGCAACCGGAACGGCCAAGGAGCTTCAAAGTCCCGTTCGTGCCGCTGATCCCATCGCTGTCGATCGGCTGCTGCCTGATCCTGATGATGGGCTTGCCGCTGGTTACATGGATTCGTTTCGTCGCATGGCTCGCGATCGGAATGATCGTCTATTTCACCTTTGGCCGCAAGCACAGCAGCCTTCGAACCGCATGATTCAGGTCCGCAAAACCAACCGCGAAGACGCAGAAGCGCTTCTGCAACTGATCGACGCGCTCGCGGCTTACGAGAAACTCACGCCGCCCGATGACGCCGCAAAACAGCGACTCGTGCAGGACATGTTCGCGGATCGGCCGCGCATCGAGTCGCTGCTCGTGGAAGTGGATGGCGTCCCCGCCGGTTACACGCTGTTCTTTGAGACATATTCCAGTTTTCTTGCCTTGCCGACCCTCTACCTCGAGGATCTTTTCGTGCTTCCCGAATACCGAAGCCGTCGGGCCGGATCGGCGTTGTTTCGGGAGATGATTGCGGAAGCACACCGCCGGGGATGCGGCCGCATGGAATGGTCCGTGCTCGATTGGAATCAACTGGCGATTGACTTCTACGATCGCTTTGGCGCCAGGCGACTGCACGAGTGGCACTATTACCGCTTCGTCCGCGAAGACATGGAACGGGTCTTAAGCGGCTGATCAATAGCTGGGGCTGAGCATGCTCTCCGCCGCCAGCACTTCCACTTGGTTGCCGGCAGGATCTGTGACGTAACAGGAACGCGTGCCGTCACGATGAGTCTTCAACGGCCCGAAACGCTCCGCCTCCTGGCTTACGAAGCCGATATGGGCGGGATGCTGGCTGGGGACCACCAGCGCCAGCCGGATGTTAGCGAACTTCAGCAACGCCCAGGTGTCGTCCTGGTATGCCACTTCGCACTGGAATTTGTCCTTGTACCAATCTACGGTCGCGCGAACGTCCGTCACTGGAACCGCTACATGATCGATCGCGTTCAAGTCGCTCATACTGTAGATCCTACAACTCCTTAGCCGCCACGATTCCGGAATGTCGAAATTTCTCAAGGGGAGAGAAAATTGTTAGATTCAAGAGTGCCGCCCAGCCCGGCACAAGGAGCGCAGATGAATCCGAAAGAGGTCTTGGAGTTTGCCCGGAACAATGAAGCCAGAATCGTCGATTTGCGCTTCACCGACATTCCCAGCCTGCAGCATCACATCTCATACCCGATAGGCCAGTTGAGCGAAGACTCTTTCGAGGAAGGCTTCGGCATCGACGGATCGAGTATCCGCGGTTGGGCGGCCATCAACGAGAGCGATATGCTGCTCATTCCGGACCCGGCCACCGCCATTATGGATCCGTTCATGGAGACGCCAACACTGGTGATGCTCGGCAACGTGAAAGATCCGATTACCAAGCAGAACTACGAGCGGGATCCTCGATGGATCGCACAGAAGGCCGAGCTTTTTATGAAGAATTCCGGTATCGGCGATACGGCGTTCTTCGGGGCTGAAGCTGAGTTTTTTATCTTCGACAACGTCCGGTTCGATCAGAACGCTCACAGCGGCTTCTACTTTATCGACGCGGAGGAGGGCCGCTGGAATTCAGGGCGCGAGACCAATAACCTGGGATATCGGCCGCGCACCAAGGAAGGTTATTTTCCGGTTCCGCCGACGGATCATTATCAGGACATGCGCTCGGAGATGGTGCAGACCATGGAGCGATGCGGGATCACAATCGAGTGTCACCATCACGAGGTTGGCGGAGCGGGACAGTGTGAGATCGATCAGAAGTTCGATACGCTCGTCAAAACGGCCGATAACATGATGCTGTATAAGTACATCGTCCGTAACGTCGCGAACCAGTATGGGAAAACCGCTACCTTCATGCCGAAACCGATCTTTGGAGATAACGGCAGCGGCATGCATACGCACCAGAGTATTTGGAAAGAAGGAAAGCCGCTGTTCGCGGGAGATGGATACGCCGGCATCAGCCAGATGGCGCTACACTACATCGGCGGTCTACTGAGGCACGCGCGCGGGCTTTCGGCGATCATTGCTCCGACGACGAATAGCTACAAACGGCTGGTGCCCGGCTACGAGGCGCCGGTGAATCTGGCGTATTCACGCCGTAACCGTTCGGCGGCGTGCCGAATCCCGATGTACTCTGCGAGTCCGAATGCGAAGCGCGTCGAATTCCGTCCGCCCGATCCGTCCTGCAATCCGTACCTCGCCTTCGCCGCAATGTTGATGGCCGGCCTGGATGGCATCGTGAACAGGATCGAGCCGGGACAGCCGCTGGACAAGGACATTTACGATCTCTCGCCGGAGGAGATGAAATGCGTCCCTTCGATGCCGGCTTCGCTCGATGAGGCTCTGGATTGCTTGCGCGACGATCATGAGTTTCTCCTGAAGGGCGACGTGTTCACCGAGGAACTGATCGAGACGTTCATCGAATACAAGCGGAAGAACGAAGCCGAGGCGATTCGCCTGCGTCCTCATCCTTACGAGTTCCAGTTGTATTACGACATCTAAGTACTTGGCGAAGAGGGCGCGCCGCCCGGCTCTCCGGCCATACCGCTCCCGCTCAAGATGACCAGGTCGACCCGGCGGTTGTGGGCTCTACCAGCTTCCGTTTCATTCGACTCGACGGGCGCCGTATCCGCGTACCCGGCCGCTGACAGGCGAGTCCGACCGATCGCGAACGTCTCTTCCAGAAGCGTCAGAACCGCGAGCGCCCGAGCAGTGGAGAGATCCCAATTGCTGCGAAAGCGAGGGTTGTGAATCGGCACCGAATCCGTATGTCCCTCCAGACGAACCGGGTTCGGCAACTGCCGAAGGGCTTCCGAGAGCTTTCCGAAAGCCGCGTACATGCTGGGTTCGATTCGATCGTCCCCGGGTTGGAAAAAACCCGCTTCGCTGAGCGTGACAACAAGGCCGCGTTGCTGGAGGCTCATTTTAATTTTGCCGGAACTGATTTCGGTGGCGAGCCGGGCTTCCAGTAATCGCAGAGAAGGCGCGAGTTCCGCCGTGTCCCTGGCAGTGGCAGGCCGTTCGGCTTTCACGCGGTTAGGAATGGCGGTCGAGCCGACGCCTCCTGCGAGCGCTTTTTCCACTGCCGCGGAGACGCGTCGGGCTTTGTCCTGGTTCGCTTCCGAGGAAGCGAACATTACGACAAAGAACGCAAACAGGAGCGTAATGAAGTCGGCATAGGAAACCAGCCAACGATCAGGATTGTGGGCTTCACGAGTAGTCCGTTTCCGTGCCATTAGCTGGTCCGCGTGATCTCCCGAGCGGTAATCGGCGCCGGCTGCTTCCGCAAGTAAGCCTCGAGTTTCAACCGGATTAGCTGAGGATTCAGGCCTTCGGCGATAGCAATAGCGCCTTCCAGAACCAGTTCGCGCATTTGGAGGGCGCGCGATGCGCGGGCCTTCAATTTGTGCGCCGCAGGCAGCAGGCACAAGTTCGCGAGCGCAACTCCATAGACCGTGGCAACAAAGGAAACAGCGATGCCGCGGCCCACATCCTCTATGTTCTCGAGGTGTTTCATGACCTGAATCAGCCCGAGCACAGCCCCAATGATTCCCACAGTCGGCGCGTATCCTCCGGCGGCTTCGTAAACTTTGGCTTCGGATTCCAGCTGCAATTCTTCCTGCGAGATCTGAAGTTCCATCATTTGCCGGATCTCGTGCACACCCACGCCATCGATGGCAAGGTTGAGAGCCTTCCTGAGAAAGGGGTCCGTAAGCTTGTCGGCGTCGCTTTCGAGTGAGGTGATGCCGCCTCTGCGGGCGACCGCCGCCAGAGTCACCAGTTCGTCGATCAGGTCCGACGCCGGCCGCTGGGTTTCACAAAATACGAGTGGCGCTTTGCCCGCCGCGCTGATAAATGTGCTCATCGGAGTGGTAACCAACACGGCTCCGAGCGTTCCACCGACGACAATCAGGGCGGCGGTAATTTGCGCGACGTCGCGGAGCTTCCCGCCCTCCAGGACCAGCCCGCCAAGAATACTTCCGAACGCGAGCACGAGGCCCGCGATCGTTGCCGCGTCGGCGAAGAAGCGCGAACGAACTTTCGCGATAGCCGCCATGGGAGGTTAGGACGAACTCCGCTCGTACAGTGACCGCCGGTACGCACGGACCCGGTCAATCAGATCCTCGGGAGATTCCAGGGCCGTTATTTTCTGTCCTGTTGTCAGGGTGATTACAGTGTCGGGAGTACTTTCAATTTGCTCGATCAAGTCCGAGTTGAGGACCATGCTTTTTTGGTTCAATCGGGTTATCCAGATCACGTTCTCACCTTGGCGAACATACAGAGAAGATCGTCGGTCCGGCGAAAAGCTTTAATGCCCGCCGTTCAAGAAATAAGCTAAAAGATGGCGCGAACGGGTCGAAAAGGCTTTTAAGAGGGCGATTCAGTGAGTGTCCGGAACACCGGTTCGAAACAGGCCGCGCGGCTCATGCTCGCGGCGCTCCAGAGAGGGAGGGCGACTGATTTCCGCGTTACTCTTGCCGCTCTGGGCAGCTTCTTTCCGGTGGGCGCCACTGCGTGCGAGGTCGAGCGTAGAGACTTACTAGAGAGGGTTGGGGAAGAGGTCATCGCTCACGGCGCGGCTAAAGAGGATTTCGCACTTTCCGCGCGCAAAGCTTGTCGGATGCTGCTGGAGCATCTCGCGGGAGCCGAGTTCCACGCTGCTAGCCGCTATGTACAGTAGACTCTTGCGGTTTTCCTAGACTCTCCTCGATTAGAAATCCGAGCTTGCGTCCAATAGCGGCGATTTGCCCACGGAATTTCAACTTGCCGTTGATGTTCAGATCCAGCGGCTTCTCCACCGGGTAGTCGAAGCTCAGAACGTCGCCATCTTCGAGCTTCATCAGATCTTCCAAGAGGAGCGTCGGCCCATCCAGCGAAACGTTGATCCCTACCTGTGAACTTCGGACAAGGTCCAGTATGCGTATCTGCTCGGTGTCCGTCGATTCAGTTTTTCGAACAGACCATTGCTGGTCGAACTTTTGCCGCATCATCTTGATGATGATCGAAGGCATGGCGATGTTCATCATACCTATGCTTTCGCCGATGCGGATCTCGACGGCGATAGCCACAACTGCCTCGCTCGGCGCAAGGATCTGGAGGAACTGCGGCTCGGTTTCGAGAGATTCGATGGTGAAATCGATGGTGGTGACGCCTTTCCACGCTTCTTTGAGGTCGCGGAGAATGATGCGGAAGAGCCCGTCCAACAAATTCTGTTCGATTTCGGTGATCTCGCGCTGGATAGCTGTGGAAGCTTTGCCGTTACCACCGAGCAACATCTCTAGTATCGGGAAGATGAGCGATGAATTCAGCTCCAGGACGGCGTTGCCGTCGTACGGACGCAGGCCGAGCGAAACGATACACGTTGGCGAGGGAAGGCACTCGAGAAATTCAGCATACGACAACTGTTCCACGCTCACCAGGTTGACGATCAGGTAAGAGCGAAGGTAGGCTGACAAGCTCGAAACCAGATTTCGCACGAAGTTGTCATGAAGAAGGTGGATCGCCCGGAGTTGTGACTTAGCGATGCGGTCCGGGCGGCGAAAGTCGAAAAGCACCGCTTTTTTTGCCAGACTTTCGTCGCCTTTCTGAGTCTGGAGGCTCTGAAAGACGGCGTCGATTTCCTGTTGTGAAAGCTGACGAGTCATGTTTTAGGCCAGGTAGCTGAAGAGGCTGTTCTTCGAGATTTTAGCTTCTCCCGCCAGCGCGGCCTGCAGTTCAGTGTTGCCGGTGGTCAACTCCAGCGACGCTGCGGTCAAGTCGGCGTCTCGAATGTTGGAGATTTGGGCTTTGATAGCAACATCTCGATTCTGTTGGTCGTTCACGGCGGCGGTGATTCGATCCTGAGTTCTGCCGTAGAAGCTAAGCTGGGTATTCAGATAGGCGGAGGACGTGTGAAGCGCATCGAGCGCGCTCGCGATGCCGGGAGTGTCGTTGTTCGTCAGAGCGACGCGCAGGCTGTTGAGCGCTACGAAGACATTGTCCGGCGCGAAGGTGTCATCGGGATTGCGATGGTCGAAGATGTTCTGGGCCGTTTCCGCTACAGGGAAGGAGTTACCGGACGCGTCCTGAATCTGCCGCGTGTCCGGCGTGTTCGTCAGGCGGTCCACGCCGTTCGCGTTGGCGAGATCGAGTTGATAAGGGAGTTGCGTATCGGCGTCACCGCCGAAGATGTAGCGCCCTTGTACACTGGTTCCCGCGATCCCAACGAGCTGCTGTTGGAGGTACAGGACCTGATCGGCAAGGCCAAGCCGCGCCGAAGCGGTGACGGTACTGCTCGCACCCTGCGCTCCCAGGGTGATCGCCTGTTCGAGGGCCTGGACGGCGGTACTGACGGCGCTTTCACCCGTATCCACCTCGGCCTTGACGTTCGTCAGGTTGGTTCCGCTTTGGGTGTTCGCCGATAGGTTAGCCTCGAGTTGCAACAAGCGACTGATCTGGTCGGGCGCATCGGAGGCGGATTCCACCTTGAAACCGGACGAGATCTGGCGCTGCGCCGCATTCGTCCGCGCTTGGAGGCGGGAGAGATCGGCGAGGAAAATCTGGGAGGAGGGGCTGAGGTTGGATATCATAAGCGTGCCTATGGCAGAATGGCCAGGGTGCTTTGAGTCACCTGATCCAGAATACTGATCAGTTTCGCCGTCGCATCGTAGGCTCGCTGGTATTGAAGGAGTTTGACAGCCTCCGCATCGAGCGAGACCCCGGATAGTTGACTCTGAAGGCTCTTGGCTTGAGCGACGGACTGTTGCTGTAAGTCCTGGTTACTGGTGGCCGTTGCCAACTGGCCTCCGACTGTTGACGCTATTTGCCCGACGAAAGCCGTGAAACTCAAGCCATTGATCTGGTCCTGAGCGTTTGTTCCCTGCGCAATCTGGGTTAGCTGGTTGGCAATTCCGTTGCTGGATGCCGGGGGGCCCGGGTCGATGACGGCGATCTGGCCAGCCGAGATCGCGGAGTTCACGGTCAGGGATTTGGCTATATTCGTCGGATCGCCGGGGTTATACGTAAACAATGGAATCCCGGCCTGCGGCGGAGGTCCGGTCGTTATCTGTCCGCTGGTAAGCAGCGAGTTCACACGATCGGCGAACGCCTGCGCCACTTGATTGAGAGATCCTTGCTGCGAGCGGTCACCCTGGATCGAAGGCAGAGTTGAGTTCCGCACCTGCAAGAGGCCGGCTAACTTCCCCTCTGTGATTTGTGTGGTGATGTCATTGCCGGCCTGGTCCTCGATCTGGAAGGCTGGCAGACCGTTTGGATTGGCCGGCAGGGTTGTTCCAGCCGGGGCATATCCGGTTTGGATGGAGAACGACTGCGCGCCGATCACGAGCGGAGTTTGCCCCCCGAGCAGGACGGTCGTTGTTCCGTCGGGCGCTGTACTGGTGGAGATATTGGCGATTTGAGAAAGGTTTTCAAGAGCGGAACTGACTTTCGCGTCCAAGCCGGCGTCGTTCTGCCCGCTATTCTGACGGTCCACGTTGTAACCCTGGATCTGTCGGGCGAG
>JAOAPQ010000422.1 GCA_025462965.1 Bryobacterales bacterium | reverse complement strand
CTGCAGGAAGGCGCGCTGCCGCCGACGGCGAATTTCCGCGAGCCCGATCCCGAATGCGATCTCGACATCGTTACGGGCTACGCGCGAAAATCCACCGTCGAGTGCGCTATTTCCAACTCGTTCGCTTTCGGCGGGTTGAATGCCGTCCTCGCCTTTCAGAAGGTGTGAAATAAAATCCCGAGTTTCGGAGTCTAGAGTTATATGTCGGAGTCATCGCGGAGGCGATTCTATTTAAGCTTTATCTACGGATTGTGGGGCGTGATCAGCGCCGCCCTGGCCGCCCCCGCGGTCGCGTATCTCCTGTTGCCGCCGGTACTGCGCAAGAAACAGGACTTCGTGGAAGCGGGCAACATTGCGCGGCTCCCGCCAAAGCAGCCGGTGGAAATGATTTTCCGCCAGACCCGCACCGATGGATGGAAGGTAACCTCCGAAAAGCGCACGGCGTGGGTAGTAAACCTTCCTGGTGAAGGCGTCGTCGCGTTCGGGCCGCACTGCACGCACCTGGGCTGCGCGTATCATTGGGAGGCGGCTCGGGGGCAATTCTTCTGCCCCTGCCACAGCTCGGCATTTTCGGTAGAGGGCAAGGTGCTTTCAGGCCCCGCTCCGCGGCCGCTGGACCGGTACGAAACCAAGCTGGACAACCAGAGGCTTCTGCTCGGCGAGCTTCGGGAGTCCGCATGAAGGAACAGCTCGATCGCGGGCTCGCATGGCTGGACAATCGCACTGGCCTGGAGACGGCGATCCGAGAGTTCCTTTACGAGGATATTCCCGCGTCCAGCGGCTGGCACCAGGTGTTCGGCAGCGTGGCGATGTTTCTGTTCATGGTGCAGGCTTTCACGGGCGCACTGCTCGCGTTCAACTACGCGCCGACTCCCGGCGAGGCATACAACAGCCTGCACTACATACTCACGGAAGTGACCGCCGGCCGGCTGGTGCGTGCGCTTCACCATTGGGGCGCGAGCATGATGATCGTGGTCGTCGTGCTGCACATGGTGCAGGTATTCCTATTCGGAAGTTACAAGAAGCCGCGCGAGGCCACGTGGGTAGCCGGTATAATCCTGCTGCTGCTGACGATGGCCTACGGGCTCACGGGCTATCTTCTGCCGTGGGATAACCGGGCGTACTGGGGCACGGTGGTGGTTACGCAGATCGCGGCGGGCATCCCATTGATGGGACCCTACCTCAGCAGGCTGCTGGGTAGTTCGGGCGATATCGGCGTCGTCACATTCGCGCGCTTCTATGGTCTGCATGTGCTGCTGCTGCCGCCCGCCACAACGCTCATGATCGTGGCGCATGTTTATCTGGTGCGGAAGCATGGCGTCGCTCCGGTTCCCGGTGACGAGAAGCTGCCATCGAAGAAATTCTACCCGCGCCAGGTGTTCCTGGACACGGTCGCGGTGTTCATCGCGTTCACCGTTCTGTTTGCGCTCGCGGTGGCCGCGCGGTTGCCGCTCGAGCGCCTTGCCAATCCGAGTGATACCGCTTATATCCCGCGCCCGGAGTGGTACTTCCTCTTTCTGTTTCAGATTTTGAAATTCTTCAACGGGCCCATGGAGGTGGTGGGCACCGTTGTGCTACCCTCGCTGGCTATTCTACTTTTGATTCTGACGCCGTTGATCGACCGCGCTCCCCTGGTTCGCATTTCGAAGCGTGTGTTCGCGATGGCGGTCGTTCTCTTCGCGGGGATTGGCTGGGGCGCGCTTACGCTCGCGGCGGTCCGCGGCACGCCGCCCCCCAACGCTGCCGCCGAAATCGACTATTCCGGTTCCACGGGCTGGATGCAGCTTCCTCCGGCGGAGATGGCGGGGATCGGGTACTTCCGCCAGGCCAATTGCGCGCAGTGCCATACCGTCGGAGAGGGCAGGGCCAAGGCCGGACCGACTCTGGGCAACGTGGTGACGCATAAGCCGGCGGACTGGCTGGTGAATCACTTTCACAGGATCACGAAAGACGCGCTCTCCGATTCGCAGCAAAGCCAGCTCGCGACCTTTCTGACGAAGCTGAATCCGGGCGACTCGGAGGCTTTGCGTGCGGCCCCTGATTTCGCGGCACATGGGGCGGTGCTGTTCCAGACCAACCATTGCGGGAGCTGCCACCAGGTGAATGGGGTGGGCATGAAGATCGGTCCGGTATTGAACGGACTGGCCGCGCGCCGCACGGAGGAATATGTGGAGGAACACTTCGTCAATCCGCAGAAGATGGCGCCGGGCACCATGATGCCGCCCTATCATTTCCCCCCGAACGATATGAAAGCCATGATTTCCTATCTATTCACTCTGCCCGAGTAGCGGCAACACGTCACCCAGGAGTTCCTTGTCGTCTGTTCCAAGATCGAGAACGATCCGGTGCAGTTCCTGAGCGGAAACCGGCCCATAGATCGGCTCGCCCACGCGCACCGTGACCAGCGGGCGCCATAAATGTTCCCAGCTCCGGAAGACTTCGCCGCCCTTCCGGCTCACGGGGTGGCCGTATATGCCGTGGACATGCATCGGAATGATGGGAGCGCCGGTTCCGGATACGATCCTTTCGAACCCGCGCTCGAACCGCTCGAGTTCGCCCGAGAGGGAGATCTGGCCTTCGGGGAAAATCGCGACGAGTTCGCCACGCTCCAGTTCGGCCCGCGCGGCGCGCAAAGCGCGGATGGTGTTCTTGGGCGAATCGGTGGCGATCGGAATCGCACCCAGAACCTGAAAGAATGGCCGCACGAACGCCGCATCGAAGATGGGCTGCCACATCAGGAACCGCGGGATGCGCGGAGTCGCATAACCCAGCAGCACCGAGTCTGCATAGGAGATGTGGTTGGATACCAGCAGCGCTCCGCCAGCGAGCGGAATATTCTCGCGCCCTTCCACACGGACGCGGAACAGAAGTTTGGTCACCCCCAGCAAGACGATTCGCAACGTGGCAGCCGGGAGCACTCTGACCACATAGATCGTACCGGCGAGCATAACCACGCCAAGCGCAAGGATGATTCCGCCTGCGTTCCAGTGCAGCTTGTCGTGCAAAAGCCAAAGCACACTGGAAGCGATGATTACCCCGAGCATGTTTGCAAAGTTATTGGTCGTGAGGATGCGGCCCTTTTCGTGCGCGCCGGCATGGGCCTGTAGATATGCGTTCAGGGGCACTACGAAGAGACCGCCTGCCAAACCCACGCCGGCCAGGCACACAATCGCGGTGTTGTAGGAATGGGTAACCCCGAGCGCCACTGCGAAAATTCCCATCAGCGCGGAGCCGAGCGGCACCAGCCCCAAGTCGATGTGGTCGCCCGAGAGCGTTCCGGCGAGGATACTACCCAGGCCAATGCCTGCGGCGAGCGCCGTCACCAGGAGGCCCACGCGGGCTTCCGGAACGTGCAGCATTTCCTTGGCGGCCAACAGGACCGCCATCTGGAAGAGCGCTCCCACGAACCAGAACCAGGAGATACCAAGCACCGAGAAAGCCAGCGTTTTCCGAGCCCGCAGACTGCGCGCGCCTTCCAAGATTTCATGGAACGGATTCCACCGGAAAGGCTCGGCCGAACCGGCCGCGGGTACCTTCCGGATGTGCAAACTCGCGAGCGATCCCGCGACCGCGATCGCGAGCAGCGTCATCGCCATGCGCAACGGCCGGCCGCGCCAGAGTTCGAACAGAAACGTTCC
>JAOAPQ010000407.1 GCA_025462965.1 Bryobacterales bacterium | reverse complement strand
CAGGTCTGGTTCTCCTTGCCCGTCCCCATCGTGCGCACGCTCATTGCAAAGAACCTGACCGCCATTCTATTTATCGTCGTGGAGATCGTCCTGGTGAGTCTCACAGCCATGATCTTCCGTGTGCAATTCACGCCGCTCAAGTTCATCGAAGCGGCCTTCGTGACGATCCTGGCGGCCGTATATATGATCGCGTTCGGTAATTTGGCGTCCGTGCGGTTGCCGAGGGGCATCAACGCCGAGAAAATCAACCAGAGCGGGTCGTCCAAGGCGATGAACGCGCTGATACTTGTCTGCTTCCCGATCGTGCTCCTTCCCATTGCCCTGGCATACTGGGCGCGTTCAGTTTTCGATAGCGAACTGATCTTCTTTCTTCTGCTCGCGCTCGCGGCCATTTTCGGAGGCATTCTGTACTGGGTGGGAATCACGTCGGCCGCATCCATCGCTAACGAGAGGCGCGAGAAGATTCTCAGCGATCTTTCAAGGGGCGAAGGACCGTTATCCGTCACTTAATGCGACTTCAACAGATATCGCAGCGGCCAATCGGCGCACTTCGTGATCCCGATCCGCGGCGTAGTAACAATCTCAAACTTCCTGCCCGGCGCCCGATCGCGCACCGTGAGCGGCCCGCGTGTCACGTCGGCTCCATTCAGCGCACGGGTAATTCCCATTGCCGCCGTCAGCTTGCCCGGCCCGGACGCCAGATCGCGATCCTTGCGCGCGCCAGGCCGCCGCTCGCGCATCAGCTCAATACCGCACACCGGTTCGATCGCGCGGATCAGCACGCAACCGGCCGCGCCCTCCTGTTCGGCGACGATGTTCAGGCATTCATGAATGCCGTAGTTGAGGTAAACATACGCATGCCCCGGCGGCCCGAAGATCACCCTTGTCCTGGGCGTAATGCCGCGCGCCGAATGCGAGGCCAGATCGTCGCCGCCCAGGTAAGCCTCCGTCTCGACGATCGTTCCCGCCGTCCCTCCGTGTACCAGCAGCTTCCCGAGCAGGCCGCGCGCGACGTCCACGGTAGGCTGGTTGTAGAAAGCGCGTGGCAGAATATCATCCATCCGCTCACCATTATGCGTTTGTTCACCGGACTTGATCTCGCGCCCAATGTGATTGCCAATATCGATAAGCTGCTCGAAGACTTGAGGCCTACCGCTCGTATCCGCTGGAGTCCGCTCGCGAACCTGCACATCACGACCAAGTTCATTGGGGAATGGCCCGAAGCGCGTCTTGAGGAATTGAAACGCAGCCTCGCCATCAAGCAGGCGCCGTTTTCCATCAAAGTGGAAGGTCTCGGATCTTTTCCCCGAGTATTCTGGGCAGGCATCGCGCCTTCTCCGGAACTGATGGCGTTAGCCGCCGCAACCGATGCCGCGCTCCACGAGCTCGGAATCGCCAAAGAGGACCGGCCCTATTCTCCGCACATCACCCTTGCGCGTATCCCTTCGTACGTTCCCGTGAAACTCCCAAAAGATCGCACCCGGAACTTCGGCGCCTTCGAAGCGCGTGAGTTCCACCTCTACGAGAGCAAAAACTCCGTGTATACGAAGCTCGCCAGCTTTCCGCTCAAGTAAACTTGGAACTCGATGAACTTATTGGCGATAGCAGCTGCATATCTCCTCGGCGGCATACCGTTCGGCTACCTGCTCGTGAAGTGGAAAACCGGCGGCGACGTCCGGGCGGCGGGCAGCGGTAACATCGGCGCCACCAATGTCCACCGCACCGCCGGTCGGCTCGCCGGCGTATCGACTCTGATGCTGGATGCGGCCAAAGGAAATGCGGCGCTCTGGATTGCGGTCCTGATCTGCGGCCGCGACCCTGTCTGGCTAAGCGCTGCCGCAGTAGCCGTAATGCTCGGCCATATCTATACGCCTTTCCTCGGCTTCAAAGGAGGCAAAGGAGTAGCGACATTCGTCGGCGCATTCTTCTTCCTGACGCCCGCTGCGCTGCTCGCCATTGTGCTGGTTTTCGTGGGGACCGTCGCGGTGACGCGCTTCATCTCTCTCGGCTCCATTGTCTGCGCGATCACTTTTCCCCTCTCGGTCTGGCTCATTCAAAGGCCCACCCTCCCGGTCCTGCTCGCCTCGATCTTCTGTTCTGCGCTTGTACTCTACCGCCACAGGGACAACCTGATTCGTCTCCATGGTGGAAGCGAGCGGATCTTCTCGTGGGGAGGCCCCGCTCGTTGAAGCACGTCGCCATCGTCGGCGGCGGAAGCTGGGGAACGGCGCTTGCTCTGATACTCGAGGCCCGGCGTGAGTCGGTCCGCCTTTGGGTGCATGACCCTCTCCTCGCCGCACGAATGGCGGAAAGTCGCGAAAACCACGCCTATCTTCCTGGATTTCCCCTTCCCCGACAGATCTCCATAACCTCATCGCTTTCGGAGGCCGTCGATCGCGTCGACGCTGTGGTAGTTGCGGTTCCTTCTCACGTGATGCGAGAAGTGACCCAAGAAATGGCGGGTCTTCTTCCACCGGAGGTCGCCATGATTATCGCCACCAAAGGCTTGGAAGAAGGCAGTCTGCTGCGCATGTCGGAGTTGATCGCGGAGGTCTGTCGTCCCGTTCGCCCGCGAATCGCCGTTCTCTCCGGCCCCAGCTTTGCCCGGGAAGTTGCCGCGGGCCAGCCCGCCGCGGTCGTGGCGGCATCTCATGACGCCTCGCTCGCTCAGACTGTACAAACGTCGTTCTCCGGTTCCATGTTCCGCGTCTATACCAGCGGCGATCCCATCGGCGTTGAACTCGGAGGCGCCATGAAGAACGTGGTCGCCATCGGCGCGGGCCTTTGCGATGGTCTCGGCCTTGGCCATAACGCGCTCGCTGCTCTGATCACGCGCGGCCTCGCGGAAATGTCCCGTCTTGCTGTGAGCATGGGCGCGTCCCCGCAAACGTTATCCGGGCTCGCGGGCTTAGGCGACCTAGTTCTCACCTGCACCGGAAACCAAAGCCGTAACCGCCGGATCGGCCTTGAGCTTGCAAAAGGCAGGCCGCTCGGCCAGATCATGGCGTCCATGAAAACCGTTGCGGAAGGAATCCGGACCACCCATTCGGTCGTGGAACTGGGAAGGCGGTACGACGTTGCCATGCCGATCGCCGAGGAAATGGATCAGGTGCTACACTTTATGCGTCCTCCGAAGGAGGCGATTCGCCGCCTGATGGAAAGATCGCCGCGCGGAGAATAGACCGCCGCTGAGGAAGCATTCTTTCGGGACTTTCCGAAACCTTTCATGCCACAGGGGGTTAACACGGTCATGGGAGCCACGACGGCTCTTGACTACGATGCTCAATTGATGCTTCGGGTCAAGGACGGCGACGGGGCCAGCTTTGGCCTCCTCTTGGACAAGCACAGGTCCCCCGTGGTGCATTTTTTGTATCGGATCGTGCAGGATTTCGCCATCGCCGAGGAACTGGGGCAGGAAGTCTTTTTACGGGTTTACAGATCGCGCGCGACCTATGAACCGACCGCCAGGTTCACTACCTGGCTGTTCCGGATCGCGACGCATCTGGCTTTGAACTGGCTGCGCGACGGCCGGAATGAGCGGGGTCAGGAACGGCTCGATGAAGATAGGGAGGGAGCCCCGACGCTGCAGGTGTCAGACAGCAAGCCGTCGGTCGAGCAGAACCTGGTGTACGAAGTGAAACTTCAGGAAGTGCGCCGGGCGATTTTGGGTCTGCCTGAGAAGCAGAGGGTCGCAGTTCTCATGCATAAGTACGAGGAGATGGAGTACTCGCAAATTGCGATGGTGTTGAGGTGTTCGGAATCGGCGGTGAAATCGCTGTTGTTCCGCGCATATGAAACCTTGCGCGCACGGCTTGCGCATATGGCGTAGTAGAGGAAATGCCAATGACTGACTGCCCGATGAAAAGCGAAGAGCAAATGGACCGGTTGCTGGCGTACTGCGCCGGGCGGCTGGATGCCGATACGGCAAGAACTTTGGAACGGCACATGGATGCATGCTCCGCGTGCGCTGCTTTCCGCAATTCTCAATCCGCTGTGTGGAACGCCCTTGACGCGTGGGAGACGCCGTCGGTAAGCGCCGATTTCAACCGTAAGCTCTACGCCCGTATCGATGCGGAGGACGCGATACCCTGGTACCGGCGCTGGCTCCATGGTGTGCGGCCGGTCTTTGCCCAGCCCGCGTTGCCTCTCGCTGTCGCCGCTTTAGTGGTGGTGGCCGGATTCCAGCTCGATCACCCGGCGAGGGTGACCCAGGCGCCGCGTGATCCCGTGGCGACGGCCACCACCCGCGTTTCCGTTACGGAAGCGGAACAGGTCGAGAAAACGCTCGAGGATCTCGAAATGTTGCGCCAGTTCGACGTAAGCTCAGAGCAACCGTCCGAGAAGAAGGAGAAACCTTCCAAGTCCATGTAGTCTCGGCGGCGATGTATCTATGCGCTTAGCTCGCCTCACCGCGGTAGTGATTCTGGCGACCACGGGTACCTTCGCTCAACGGGGGGCTCGCGGGGTTGCGCGCCCGGCGCCCAAGCCGAAGGGCGGTTCGGGCACGGGTGTCAGTGCGCGGACTTCCCGTCCCGCCGGCGACCAACAAATCCAGAAGCTGGAAAAAATGAGCCCGGCCGAGCGACAGAAGGCGCTCGAGGCGCTGCCGCCGGATCGCCGCCGGAATATCGAATCCCGCTTGGACCGTCTGCAAAAGATGTCGCCGGAAGAACGCGCTCAACTGCAGGACCGCCTGGAGAGATTCAAGAATCTCCCCCCAGGCCAGCAGAAGGAAGTGCGGCAATTGGCGCAACAGTTCCGGGCCCTTCCCGCCGATCGCCGGCCCATCGTTAGACGCGAGCTCGATTTATTACGAAAACTGCCGGAGAATGAGCGCGACGCCCGCCTCAACAGCCCGGATTTCAAACAAAGGTTCTCGGGCGAAGAGCAAAAAATACTGCGCCAGTCCTCCACTCTGCTGCCCGATCAATTCTGACGGCGGTCAAAAAAAGCCCGGAAAGGCGCGAGCCTTCCCGGGCTTTTGGGGCTCAAGCTTAACTTAAACGTGGGCGTCGAGCATCTTCTGCAGCTCAGACTTGCCGACCGCTCCCACGCGCTGATCCACGATCTGGCCGCCCTTGAAAAGGAGCAGCGCCGGAATACCGCGAATCTGGTAGCGCATGGCCGTCTGGCCATTCTCGTCTACATTGAGCTTGCCGATCTTGGCCTTCCCTTCGTAGTCCGACGCAACCGCGTCGATCGCTGGCGTCATCTGCCTGCATGGACCGCACCACTCCGCCCAAAAATCCACCAGAACCGGCTTCTCGGATTGGAGTACCTCGGTATCGAAAGCGGCGTCCGTAAATGTCAATGTGTTCTGTCCTGCCATGTGTTCCCTCGTATATTAGAATCTTTTACCCGGCCTTCGGATTCAAGAGGCTCTCATACAAAGCTGAGTACTGCGCCGCCGCCGCCCCCCACGAAAAATCGCGCGACATGCCCGCCAGCATCATCTTCTTCCACCGCTTCCGGTCGCCAAAGGCGGCCAGCGCTGCTTCGAGCGCAACGAGCATCGCGGCGCTGGTATACTCCTGAAACTTGAAGCCCGTCTCGCTATCGATAGTATCATCGAGCCCGCCGGTGGCTCGGACCACGGGCACCGTGCCGTAGCGCAAACTGTAAATCTGGTTCAGGCCGCAAGGTTCGTAACGGCTCGGCATCAGGAATATATCCGCTCCCGCCTCGATCCGGTGCGCCAGCGCTTCATCGTAGCCTATATGCACCGCCACCCGGTCCGGAAAGCTCGCCGCCAGATCGCGGAACAGTTCCTCATAATTGGGATCTCCGTTTCCAAGCGCGACCAGGTAAGCGTCTTCAGAAGCGAAGAAGTCTCCCGCGGCTTCGGCGATCAGGTCCGCGCCCTTCTGGCTGGTGAACCGCGACACGATGCCGATCAGGGGCTTATCCTCGGCCGCCTCCGGCAAGCCGAACTCCCGCAGCAGCGCGAGCTTGCACGCCTGCTTCCCGCTGAGATCCTTCGCCGAGTAGTTGACCGGAATCAGCGGGTCGGTCTCCGGGTTCCACCGCTCGTAGTCCGCTCCGTTCAGAATTCCGAAAAGCACGCTCGCCCGAGCGCGTAACAGACCGTCGAGCCCGAACCCATACTCCGGAGTCTGAATCTCTTGCGCGTATTTGCGGCTCACCGTCGTCAGAGCGTCGCTGTAGACAATACCCGCCTTCAGATAGTTCACCTGTCCCCAAAACTCGATCCCCTCCGGCGTGAAAAGGCTCGCGTCCAGTCCGATCGCAGGCAGAACCGATGGCGGAAACAGCCCCTGGTAACCGAGATTGTGAATCGTGAGCACCGTCTTTAGCCCGTAAAAGGTAGGGTCGTAAGCCAGCCCCTTCAGATAGAGCGGAGCCAACCCGGCTTGCCAGTCGTGGCAATGCAGAACCTCGGGCGCGAACACATACCGCGCCACTTCGAACGCGGCGCGCGAAAGCAGCGCAAACCGCAGCGCATTGTCCGGAAAGTCTCCCGCCGCGTTGCCATACAGACCGTCGCGGTCATAAAACTCGGGATAGTCCAGAAAGAGGAACCCTTCGCTCTCTTCCGATTGGAACAGGGAAGGCCGATACGTAACCCCATCCAGGGTGACGGGCAGGTCGCCCCAGATCCTGCGCATGGCAAATGGCCGCGTTTGCGCGTACCGGGGAATCAACACAGCCACCTGATGCCCGAGCGCGGTAAGGGCTCGCGGAAGCGCGCCCAGTACGTCCGAGAGCCCTCCGGTTTTCGCAAAGGGAGCCGCCTCCGAGGCGACCATCAGGATTCTGCTCATGAGTCTCCAGTGTGCCATGTCGGGCAGTGCTCTCAAATGTTAGAATCGGAATATCCGCTGGCAGGCTTGTTTGATTCGATTCGTATCCTCAATCACTTTGGCGGTTCTCTTCGCCTTCCGGCTTGCCGCCGCTGAACAGAACCAGTTAGACGCCAGCGAGAACCTTTTCACCATGCTCGCGGCCCTGAATGCCGCCGGCTACGATAGCGACATCAACTCCCCCGAAAACCACCCCCTCCGTGCCCAGGTCCGGCAATACGTCGCCGAGCAAAAGCCCCCCGTGCTGTCCGAGATCCGGGAGTTTTACAAGTCTCACCCGCCGGGCATCGGGCCGTATCTCTCGCTGGCGCTTTCCCTCACGCCGCCTCCCGATTTCGCTTTCAGGACCCGCACGGTCGATATTCCGCCCGACGCTTACGCTTTTGAAAAGTTTATTCCGCTGCTCACGCGCTTCTACTCGGAAGCAAAGATCGGCCCGCTCTGGAACCGGTTGCAGCCGGCTCACAATGCCGCCATCGAGGCTTATCACGCGCCGGTCAGCCAGATCGCGCTGACGGTCAACAGCTACTTCCGGAGTTCCACCGCCGGGTACCTGGGCAGGCGTTTCATAGTCTATGTCGATCTCCTCGCCGCGCCGGAACAGGTGCAGACCCGCAGCTATGGGGACGACTACTTCGTCATTGTGACCAACGCGAAAGAGCCGCACGTCAACGAGATCCGCCACGCGTTTCTGCATTACCTGGTGGAACCGCTGGTGGCCAAGTACGGATTGGTCCTGATGAAAAAGGCATCGCTGGGCGATTATGCGGCCCCCGCGCCCGGGCTCGACGATTCCTATAAGAACGATTTCGTCCTGCTCACTTCCGAATGCCTGATCAAAGCCATCGAGACGCGGCTGGATCACAAGCCCGAGGTGGTGAACCAGGCGTTGCATGACGGTTTCATCCTGACGCCATTCTTCGCCGAGCAACTGGCGCTTTATGAAAAGGAGCCTGTGGCCATGAGGCTCTATTTCCCTGAGATGTTGAAGGCGCTGGATTCGCGCCGCGAAGG
>JAOAPQ010000406.1 GCA_025462965.1 Bryobacterales bacterium | reverse complement strand
CCCGTTCATCAAGTTCGATATCAAACGCCCTTCCGGCAAGCACATCCTTGAGTTCGAAAACCTGAACTGGTCTTATGGCGACCATCGCGTTGTCAAGGACTTTCAGGGCAAGATGCTTCGCGGAGAGCGTATCGCGCTCATGGGCCGCAACGGAGCTGGCAAGACGTCTCTGCTAAAAGCTCTGCTCGCGAATGCGCCCGGCGTGGAATTCGACAAAGAAGGCCAGGGAAGTGGCAAGGTCCTGTGGGGCCACGAAGTCCAGATCGGCATCTTCGCGCAGGACCACCGCGAATCGATTCAAAACGGCATGACCGTTTTCGAGTGGCTGAACCAGTTCGATACGAACGCCACACGCGAGGAACTCCGCGGGCTGCTCGGCAAGATGCTGTTCGCCCAGGAAGAAGGTATGAAGCCCACCGACGCTCTCTCGGGTGGTGAAGCCGCGCGTCTCATCTTCTGTAAACTAATGCTGCAGCAACCGAATTTTCTGGTGCTCGACGAACCCACGAACCATCTGGATCTGGAAGCCATCAACGCCTTGAATGTGGCGTTGCAACGCTACGACGGTACGGTGCTGCTCGTCACGCACGACCACGATCTCATCGACGAAGTCGCGACGCGCATATGGAACTTCGACCATGGCGAGATCGAAGACTTCCAGGGCACGTACGAAGAGCGCAACGCAGTAAAAGTGGGCTAGCAGAACTGCCCCGCGCAGAACCCCGAACTCCACGCCCACTGAAAATTAAACCCGCCGAGGTGGCCGGTCACATCGACCACTTCGCCCACAAAATAGAGCCCGGAGACCTTCCTCGCTTCGAACGTCTTCGAAGAAAGCTCGTCCGTATCCACGCCGGCGCCGGTCACCTCCGCCTTATCGAAACCCTCAGTGCCTGCGGGCGCGATCTCCCAATTGTGAATCTTCGCGGCCAACTGCTCGCCCGCGATCTCCGCCACCCGGTTCGCCAGTCTCTTCGGCAGATACTGGCCCGGTTCCGGCGCGAGATCCAGCGACAGCGCGAGGCCCTCCCGCCAGTACGATGAGATTTGCAAAATCGCCGGGCCGCTGAGCCCGCGGTGAGTGATCAGCATCTTCTCCCTGAAGCGCTGTCCTGCGAACGCGGCCACCACCTCGGTCGAGACGCCGCTCAGGTCGCAATATTGCCGCCGGTCTTCCTCCGTAAAGGTCAACGGCACGAGCGCGGGATAGGGCGTCCTGACCCGCAGCCCGAACTGCCGCGCAATGCGATAGCCCACGTCCGTCGCGCCAATCTTTGGGATAGAAACACCGCCACTCGCGACGACCAGTGACTCGCTTTCGAACTCGCCGCGATTCGTCGCCACAACGAATCCGTCCGTGCCGCGAACTTCTGCTACCTTGTGGCTGGCCAGAATCCGCACTCCGGCGGCCGCGCATTCCCGCTCCAGCATCGCCGTAATCTCCCGCGCGGACGTATCGCAAAAAAGCTGCCCCAGCGTTTTCTCATGCCACGCGATCCCGTGTTTCTCCACCAGCGCAATGAAGTCCCGAGGCGTGTATCGCGCCAGCGCCGATTTGCAGAAATGCGGATTCGCCGAGAGAAAATGCTCCGGTCGGCAGTGCAGGTTCGTGAAGTTGCATCGCCCGCCGCCCGAGATCAGAATTTTCTTGCCGGCCCGCTCCGCATGCTCTAGCACCGCCACCCGCCTGCCGCGCTTACCGGCCTCAATCGCGCAGAATAGACCGGCCGCTCCCGCCCCGATGACGACTACGTCGAACCGCATGCCATCCCTAAAGTCTAGAACGCGCCCCGCCGATGGCCACAATTATGGATTCGACTCCAGACCCGTGCTCGCCCGCCCCGGTATGGCGCGGCTGCCGATCTCCCGTCGCGGAGGCGGTGTCGGGCGCTACGGCGCTTATTAGCAGCCCCTCGTTGCGTTCTTTGTTCGCGCACCTGCGGCTGTTCGCAAAGTCCGCCTGTACCGTTTTGATTGAAGGCGAAAGCGGCACGGGAAAGGAACTGGTGGCCCGCGCTGTTCATCACTTCTCGCCGCGCGCCCACAAGCCCTTTGTGGATGTAAGTTGTGCCGCGCTCCCCGATCATCTGGCGGAGAGTGAACTCTTCGGCTTCGAGAGAGGCGCGTTCAGCGGAGCCGATGCGGCAAAGCCTGGCTTTTTCGAGCTCGCATGCGGGGGTTCGCTGTTCCTGGACGAAATCGGAGAACTCGATCTGAAAATGCAGGCTAAACTGCTGCGAGTACTCGACGCACAGCCGTACTACCGGCTGGGCGGAACGCGCAAGGTGCCGGTGGATGCACGCATTATCGCCGCGACCAATCGGAACCTTGAAGAGATGGTCGCTGCTGGACGCTTCCGTAAAGATCTGTATCACCGTTTGGCCCAATTCCAGGTCTCCGTTCCCCCCTTGCGGGACCGCCGCGAAGACATTGCACCTTTGGCCGAGTTTTTTCTTCAGAGTTTGGACACGTCGTTGGTATTTTCGCCCGAGGCGATGGCGGCGCTGGAGCGTCACTCCTGGCCGGGAAACGTGCGCGAACTCAAGAACGCGGTCACGAACTGCGCTATCCTCGCCGCGGGGCCTGTGATCACGTCGGGCGATCTCCCGGACCGGTTGAAGCCTGCCCGGCAACTGCCGCGAACCCAGGGAACGCTACAATGCGCACGCCGCGAAATGATCCGCGAAGCCCTCACGCGGACCGGAGGCCACCACCAGCGCGCCGCTCAGATCCTTGGTATCTCGCGCCGCACGCTCTCCCGTCAACTCAAGCAGGATTCCGCCACTTCCATCGAGCACCACGGGGCTATTCACTGAACACTGGGCAGCTCATTTCCACCCTTCGAGAGTCAGGTCTTTCGTCACCTTGCCGCTCTGCGTGATGCTCACTTCCTGCCCCAGGCCATCCAGCCTCCTCACGAATTGCGGGTTTTGGTAGGCCAATGGTTCCATATCCTCGAACGCGAACAGACGATATTTTCCGGGCGCGACGCCCCTGAGTTCGTAATGCCCGCCGCTATCGGTTATCGCCGTCTTAAAGTAGCTCACAACCCCCTGGT
>JAOAPQ010000390.1 GCA_025462965.1 Bryobacterales bacterium | reverse complement strand
AAAGCTTCCTGGAAGACGGAGGCTCGAGGGCCAGGCATTTCGGGAGTGCGAGCCGGTCGATCTTGCCCGTGCCTGTTAGAGGCATGGATTCGAGGTACACGACCCGCGATGGCACCATGAAAGCGGGCAGGCGGCTGGCCAGATGGGCACGCAATGGCTCTGCAGGCGCATCAGAAACGATGTATGCGGTGAGACTGTCGGATTCTGGAACCACGGCGGCGGCGCGAACACCCGCGTAATCCAGCAAAGCCGATTCGACTTCACCGGGTTCGACGCGGTTGCCGCGCACCTTCGCCATGTTATCGGTGCGGCCCAGGAATTCCAGGTCGCCCGTGGGCAGGTAGCGGACGCGGTCACCGGAGCGGAATTGCCCGTTCGGATAGCCGCGGCCCACGCCATCGCCCGAGATCCAGAGTTCACCCGCGAGGCCAATGGGCACGGGCCGCTGTTGCGGGTCAAGAACCTGGAATTGCGTATTGGCTATGGGGCGGCCGATTGGGATTTTGGCTTCCCCGGGTTGCACGCGGTAGACGGCGGAGAATACCGTCGTTTCCGTCGGGCCGTATCCATTCCAAACGGCTCTCGCACGGGTTAGAAGCGAGGCCGCCAGTTCCGGCGTGAGGACCTCGCCGCCGGACAGTATCCCGAGGCGCGGATTGCCTTCCCAACCGGTCTGGACGAGAGATCGCCAGGTGGCCGGAGTAGCGAACATCAGCGTGGGTTCGTGGCGGCCGATGAGACGGGCGAGACGGCGGCCATCCTGGGCGTCTTCGCGGCTGGCAATTACCACCCGGCCGCCCGCTACCAGCGGCAGGAACAACTCCATTGCGGCGGCGTCGAACGAGATAGTGGTGATGGCCAGCAAAACGTCCGTCGGAGTAAAGCCAGTCTCGGCAATCATCGCTTCGATGAGGTTGACCAGGTTGCGGTGCGTGATGGCCGCGCCCTTCGGCCGTCCTGTCGAGCCGGAGGTGTAAAGAATCGCCGCGAGGTTCCCAAGCGATGCGGGCGAGAAAGCCGGTTCGGGAAGTTCTCCAGTGTGGGCGTCTTCCACGAGGATGACGTTCGGCGCGGTGAGCTGTCCGGCGAGACGCCGTTCCGTCAGCAGAACCGATGCGCCGGAATCTTGAAGCATGAACGCCAGCCGTTCCGCCGGGAATGAGGGATCGAGTGGCAGATAAGCTCCACCCGCTTTCCAGATGCCTAGAATCGCGGCGGGAAGATCTTCCGAGCGATCGAGCAGGGCGCCGACAACGACGTCCCGTCCGACGCCCGACGCGCGCAGCAAGTTTGCCACACGCGCGGCTCTAGCGAGAAGTTCGACATAGGTTAGGGAGCGATTCCCGTACTCGACCGCGATTGCTTCCGAGGGCTCGATCAATTCCGCCACCGGCATTTGCCGGTACGGCGCCGATGTCCGGTTCCAGAGAGCGAACTGGTCTCTTTCCACCGTCGAGAGCATTTCACCGGTCGCTAGCAGGTTCCGGAAATGTTCCGCCATACGCGATACGGTTTCGCGTGTGTAGCGATCCGGATTGTACTCGAACCCTTCGGCGGTGAGCGTCAGGTCGGCGTTCGAGCGCGGTGTAAGCCAAGTCGCGCCCTCAACGGTTTCGGGCAAGAACATCGCCGCGAAGGTACGCGATTGGGGCAGATCCTGATTCCGAAGAGCGTCAAGGAGCGTTCGGCTCACTTCGCCGGCTAGATCCGGCGAGGACGCATCGACGCGAATGCCGAGCATGTTGGCGAGCGGTCCGATAATTCCCGCGCTTCCCGGACGAATCCGGTTCGCGGCGGAGATGCCAATGCAGATATCGGTTTCGCCGCTGTAGCAGGCGAGCAGCGAGACAAATGCCGTCAACAGCTCGTTCCGATCCGGAGCCGGAACCGCGAACGGGAACTTCTCTATCCGCGACGCCGGTTGGAAATCCGGAACGCCGGCGAGCTTGCGTTCCCAATAGGTGCGCTGCGCCTCGAGCAGTCCCGTTTTCAGCCAGTGCTCTTGCCGGCGGGCGAACTCCCGATACGAGGGCACGGGTGACGGCTGCTCCAGTTGCCTCACCAGAAGCCGCCAGGACCAGACATCGGCCCACGGCATCGTGAGGTAAAGGACGTTATCTTCAACCCGGAAATCGACCGCGCCAAGAGCGACTATGCTGGCCGGATCGACTGGCTTCGACAGGGGTATCGCGAGCGAGGTGACCAACTCCTCGATTCTACAATAGGGCTCTTTCGGACAATCCTTCTAAGCCGCGCAGCTCCTGAAGGGTCAGCACCTGATCTATGTTCAATAGAATCTTAACGGAACCCTTTACCTTGGCAATGCCCAGCAGGTGCGGGGCGGTCGAGCCATCCCCGAAATCCGGCGTGTCATCGATCTCTTCGTGTGTGAGGTTTAGCACTTCCGCAACCCTGTCCACGATCAGGCCCATTTGGATGGCTTCCTCCGGACGGCGGACCTGAACCACGATGATGCAGGTCGAGCTGGTATATTCCGCCTGCTGAAACCAAAACTTCAGGCGGAGATCGACGACCGGAATGATCTTGCCACGGAGGTTGATCACGCCTTTTAGGAACGGCGGCGTCTGCGGGACGGCAGTGATGTCCTGCAGTCCCATGATTTCCCGGACATGGACAACCTGGATACCAAACTCCTCGCGGCCGAGGTGAAAGGTCAGATATTTGCCTTGACGGTGTTCGGTAGCAACGGGCGCTTCTAGTACGGCAGCTTGCATAACCATAACATCGGCCAGGAGGCAGGCGGACTTTAGGGCCGCCGTGCGAGACGAGCCAGCGCGCCCAGTTGCGCGAGATATTGCTTCAGTGGCCGGGCCGGCGTTCCCCAAACCGGCGCACCGGCGCGGACGATCTTGGACGTGAGGATGCCGGCGCCCGAGCCGACGACCGCGCCGGATTCGATGCGCGCCTTCGGGCCGACGCCGACCTGACCGCCGATCACGGCGTAATCTCCGATCGAGACGCCGCCGGCCAGGCCGGTCTGCGCGGCGATGACCACATGCCGGCCGATCTGGCAGTTATGGCCGATGTGGACGAGATTGTCGAGTTTCGTCCCATCGCCGATGCGGGTGACGCCGAGCGCCGCGCGGTCGATGCAGGTGTTCGCGCCGATCTCGACGTCATCGCCGATCTCCACCTCACCGACCTGCGGGAACTTCACATAGCGGCGGTGCTCGTCCATGGCGAACCCGAAGCCATCGGCGCCGATGACACAGCCGGAATGCAGGATTGCGTTCCGGCCGATGCGCACGCGGTCGTAGACGGTGACATTGGCGTGCAGGATGCTGTCGCGGCCGATGGTGACGTTGCGTCCGATGACGGAGCCGGGTCCGGCGGAGGAACCTTCGCCCAGGATGGAGCCGTGACCCATCACAACGCTCGGGTGGATGCCAGGCTCGACCGGCGGATCTGGATAAAGCAAGGCGAGTGCGCGGGCGAAGAGGCGGCGCGGGTCGGAATCGCGGAGGAGCGTCTGTCCGGTGGCCGGATAATCGGGCGGGACGATGAGGCAGCCGGCGCGGGATTCGCGTGCCTGATCGAAGGCTTTCGAACCGGCGGCGAAGACGAGATCGGTTTCGGAGGCGGAATCGAGAGGTGCGGCGGCCGAGAGCGGGCGGTCCGCGTCACCTTCGAAGGGAGCGCCGAGCAGGCGGGCAAGTTCGGCGACGGTCACATCTACTTAGGTTACATTGAGTCCTGATGAGTATGGTCGCGGCGACGGCGCGGATTCATTCCAGCGCGGTCATTGGTGAGGGATGCCGGATTGGCGAGTACTGCGTGATCGAGCAGGATGTCGTGATGGGCTCCAACTGCGTCCTGGAACCTTATGTATATCTGAAGCGCTGGACGACGCTGGGCGATAACAACGAGGTGTCGGCCGGGACGGTGCTCGGGACCGATCCGCTGGACAAGGCGTTTACCGGCGAACGGAGTTACCTGCGCATCGGCAGCGGGAACAAGATCCGCGAGCATTACACCATCTCGCGCGGGACCAAGCCGGAATCGGCGACCGTGATCGGCGATGGCAACTACGTCATGACGTCGGGGCATATCGCTCACGACTGCCGCATTGGGAACAACACCGTGATCTGCAGTTGCGCGCTGGTCGCCGGGTACGTCGAGGTGGAAGATCAGGCGTTCATCTCGGGCGGGGTGGTGATCCACCAGCATTCGAAGATCGGGCGGCTGGCAATGATCGGCGGGAATACGCGGGTGAATCTGGATGCGCCTCCTTATTTTCTGTACTCCGGGTTCGACATCGAGCCGGCGGGATTGAACATGGTCGGGCTCAAGCGGGCTGGCGTCGGGCTCGCGGACATCCAAAAGCTGAAGCAGGCTTACCAGCTGCTGTTTCGCGCAGGCCTCCGGCTCGAGGAGGCGCTGGCGCGAATCGAGTGTGAGATCGATTCGGAGCATGCGCGCCACCTGGTGAGTTTCGTCAGGTCGAGCCGGCGGGGGATTTGTCGCCGGTCGTAAGCAGGGTTTCGAAATGCGGAGCGCTCTCGTCGCGGTGGACGATCGCGGTCTGAACATTCCGGAAACCCGCCTTCTTTAGAAACCGCTCCATTTCCACTTCGCTGAAGCCGAGCCAGAGGTGGGCGTACATCTCGCGGGCCTCTTCGAAGTTGTGCTTCACCAGATCGAGGATGGCGACGCGGCCGCCGGGCTTCAGGATACGGAACGCTTCTTTCACGGCGTTCTGGGGATGCTGGGCGTGGTGGAGCGACTGACTGAAGAAAGCAACATCCACGGCGGCGTCTTCGATGGGCAAGTCTTCCAGGTCGCCGTGGCGGTAATCGATGTTCCTGATGCCATGCTCTCGGGCGAGTCCGCGACCGTACTCGATCATACGTTCCGAGTTGTCGACCGCGATCACTTTCTTCGCACGCTGGCTAAGGAGCTGGGCAATGCTGCCTTCGCCCGCACCGAGGTCAGCGACTACGTATGGCGGCAGCAGTTTCAGCAGCGCTTCGGCGAGCCCCTGCCATGAGCGGCCGGGCACGTATTGGCGCCCAAATTTACCGGCAAGCGCGTCGAAATGGCTGCGCATTTTATCTTTGCGCTTGCGCAGGACCAGACGGAGAGCGTCCGTATCATCGTCGGCTTCGGCGCGGGCGATTTCCAGGAGCTTTGGCAGCACGGGCGACTGTTTCAGGGTGTAGAAGATGTTCTTGCCGGTGCGGCGATCTTCCACCAGACCGGCTTGTTTGAGCTGGGCGAGATGGGTAGAAATCTGGCTCTGGCCCTTGCCGAGGATCTCCTGCAATTCGGCGACGGAAAGCTCTTCGCGTTCGAGCAGCAGCAGCAGGCGAACGCGGTTGGCATCCGCGAGCAAACGCAAAGTTTTGAGGATAGACGTCATGAACGAAATCTAGTAAGCTATCAATGTATCAAGATTCATCGATATATCAGGAAAGGAATACATGAGCACAGCCACACTCCCGCACGTGACCACCGACTACAAGGTCGCCGACATTACCCTGGCCGACTGGGGCCGCAAAGAAATCAACATCGCCGAGCACGAGATGCCGGGCCTGATGTCGATTCGAAAGAAGTACGCGGCCGAGAAGCCGCTGGCGGGTGTCCGCGTCACGGGGTCGCTGCATATGACGATCCAGACGGCGGTTCTGATCGAAACCCTCACGGAGCTCGGCGCTACGGTGCGCTGGGCAAGTTGCAACATCTTCTCGACGCAGGATCACGCCGCGGCGGCGATCGCGGCGAGCGGAGTGCCGGTTTTCGCGTGGAAGGGCGAATCGCTCGAAGAGTATTGGGAATGCACGATGAAGGCGATCAGCCATGAAGGCGGGCTTGGTCCGCAACTGGTGGTGGATGATGGCGGCGACGTGACGCTGCTGATCCATAAAGGTTATGAGCTGGAAGAGGGCAGCGACTGGGTGAACTCTCCTTCCGAAAGCCACGAAGAGAAGGTGATCAAGGATCTTCTGAAGCGGGTGCACGCGGAAACGCCGAAGTATTGGCATACGCTGGCGGCGGAGTGGCGTGGCGTTTCGGAAGAGACCACGACGGGCGTTCACCGGCTGTACAAGATGCAGGAGCAGGGCAAGCTGCTGGTTCCGGCGATCAACGTGAACGATTCGGTGACGAAATCGAAGTTCGACAATCTCTACGGCTGCAGGGAATCGCTGGCGGACGGCATCAAGCGCGCGACGGACGTGATGATGGGCGGCAAGGTCGCGGTGATCTGCGGATATGGCGATGTGGGCAAGGGCTCGGCGCACTCGCTGCGCGGGATGGGCGCGCGCATCATTGTGACGGAGATCGATCCGATCAATGCGCTGCAGGCGGCGATGGAAGGATACGAAGTAACGACTATCGAAGATACGCTCGGCCGCGGCGATATTTATGTGACCACGACCGGCAATGTCGACATCATTACCCTGGAGCACATGGCGAAGATGAAGGACCAGGCGATTGTGTGCAACATCGGGCACTTCGACAATGAGATTCAGGTGGACCGGTTGAACAATGCGCCGGGCGTTAAGCGGTTGAACATCAAGCCGCAGGTGGATCAGTACACATTCCCGGACGGACACGCGATCTTCATGCTGGCGGAAGGGCGCCTTGTGAATCTGGGCTGCGCGACGGGTCACCCGAGCTTCGTGATGAGCAACAGCTTCTCTAACCAGACTCTGGCGCAGATCGATCTTTGGAAGAACAAAGATTCCTATAAGGTTGGCGTGTATGTGCTGCCGAAGAAACTGGACGAGGAAGTGGCGCGACTGCACCTGGAGAAGATCGGGGTGAAACTTACGACGCTGACGCCGAAGCAAGCGGACTATTTGGGGGTTCCGGTCGAGGGTCCGTACAAGGCGGAGCATTACCGGTACTAAGTTGCTGGAATAGAACGGGTTACATGTGAGGGGGTGTTGCCTGGGCAACCCCCCTCTTTTGGTCTGTTTTTGTAGCTTTTCGGGTGGTTCCTGGCTGGCGCCAATCGGTGGAGAGCTGGTGATTTTCGCGCGCGGGTTCATGGCGGGATTATTATCGCGCGCAGGATGAGAAAATAATCGCTATCTAGCTCATTCTAAATGCGATTTTCGCCGTGAACGATCAGGCTGCTTTGGCTGGTGGCTCCCGCGTCAGGCTCGCTCGTGTCCATGCCTGCGCCGGAGCATTATTTTGAGGCCCAGAAGCCCGGCGCCAAGAAGCGCAAAGGAGGCCGGCTCTGGAATGGGAGTCCCTACAAAACCGATAACGTTATCATTGGCATCCGTGTAGAACCCGACGATTTGACCCAAGTCGTTCAGGCCGTTGATTGTGGTGTTCACTGAGCCTGGAGGATCGAAGCTGGAAAAGACGCCGTTCGCCTCCACATATCCATGCTGCGCGCCGCCTGTGTCCGTGTAGAGGCCGACCACCTGGCCCAAATTATTGATACCCAGAGCCTGGGTAAAAGTGGAGGCGAAAGGATCGATTGTAGTGATAACTCCACCTTGATCCAGAAATCCGATTGACGTGGTCGCGGTGGGCAAATAGAAGCCGACGATTGTACCGGCATTGTTGATGCCGACAGCCTGGCTGTTCTGGTTGGTAGGCGGCAGCAGCGCGTTGATATTTGTAAATACGCCGTTTTGTTGACTATAAGCGGATTGACCCGTTTGGCCGGCTTGGTCCAGAGCAAAGTAGCCAACGGTCGTGTTCGCGTTGTTAATCCCAAGTCCCTGGTTAAAAACCGTACCGGGCTCATCGACGGTCTGGAAGACACCGAAGATATCGGTGTAGCCGTGCGTGGTGCCGCCGGTATCCATGTAGATTCCCACGGCGCTGCCCGCGCCATTTATTCCAGTCACCATGGTCTGGGCCGAGCCAGGGAAGTTTTGGGGAGTGAAGTTATTGGGCAAGGTTAGAGTGAAACCATTCGCCGTGACTGCACCATGGAAACCTGCTATGGTGCCGGCATTATTGATTCCAAGTAACTGGGTAAACGTGGGGTCCGTAGGGAACTGCACATTTTGTACGCTATAACTTGCACCCTGGACACCACTACCCGTTGCGACTAACAGCGCCAGCGCGCTGAATCCGGCAGCGATCAATTTCATTGTCGGCTCTCCTTTTAGAAGCTGCGGAGGGCGGCTTAGTCTACATGGGACGTCTCAGTTTATAGCGGCAGATTCCGTTAAATCAAAAGTGCTGGGTGGATTTTAAGACTTTTCCATCGCGTTAGCGAGTATTCGCACCAGAAGGGCGCGATGCCGGGCGGAGGCCTTTTATTGTCGCGCCTGTGATTGGTAAAGCGCAGTTAACTGATTGATTGTAAATGCGATTTACGCCGTGAACGATAATATTGCTGCGGATGTCGGAAGGGGCCCGGAACCCGCCACCGCGTGCATGCGAGAACGCTGGTTACCAGCGCGCCGGGTATATACTGCACTTACCAAGGACGCCAGGATGAAATCCTGCGGACTGGAAAGGAGCATCTTTATGAAACTGATTCTTCTGGTCGCCATGGCGGCAATCACATCATCTTCTGTTACTTTCGGGCAAGCAAAAGATCCGAGCAAAAAGCAAAGCGGCAATGATGAGCAAACATTGATGCGCATCGAGCAGGAAATGACCGATGCTCTGGTCAAGGGCG
>JAOAPQ010000381.1 GCA_025462965.1 Bryobacterales bacterium | reverse complement strand
CGGGCGGGCTACGATCGCTCGCATGTTTTCGTCACCAGCTTCACTTACGAACTGCCGATCGGCAGAGGGCGCAAATTCCTGAACAACAACAAATACCTTGATTACCTGGTAGGGGGCTACGATCTTTCCTGGATCCAGAGTTTCATGTCCGGAAACCCGTTCGGCTTTTCCTTCACCAACAGTCCCAATAACTACTTCCCCACAGCGGTAGGAAACCAAGTGCCGAATCTGACATGCAATAACATTTCGATGCCGGCGTATGGCCTGGGCAACCTGATCGGGGGCAATCGCTTCAATCAGGCGCTGGAGAATCCCGTATTGCCGGTCAGTTGCCTTGCCGTCCCGGCCGGCTTCACCCCCGGAAACGCCGGGCGCAACATCGTCACCGGTCCCGGCATCATGTATACGCAAGCCTCAGTCCGGAAGAACTTCCGGATCACGGAGCGAGTAAATCTTCAGTTCCGCTTCGACTTCCAGAACCCCTTCCATAATTACGGCTTCAACAATCCGAGCAACACTTTCGATTACAAGAACCCGCAGTTGTTCGGCAAGATTACGGGCGACCAGACGACTGCGAGTTTTACAGGCCAGCCGCTAATGAACCTCATGCTGCGTCTGAGCTTTTGAAGGAGCCAAAGTGAAGATCTCACGCAGAAGAGCCATTCAGTCAGTAGGCGCCGGTGCGCTGTCTCCGTTGGCAGCTCATGTCTTATCGGCTGCCCAGGTACCAGCCGCTCCGAAAGAAGGAAAAGGGAGCCCCAAAATCGCCGTAGGAATGGTTGACGGCGGGTCGCTCCCGGGAGACCGTGCAGCCGCGGCGCGGCGCGTCAAGCAGCTCGGCGTCGACCATGTGCTGAGCGGCGGTCCCAACGCACTTCCCTGGACAACGGAAATGCTGGCGACCCTCATGGAACCCTGGAAAACCGCCGGGGTCGAAGTCAGCAACCTGATGATCAATGTCTCGCCTGACATCATTTACGGAAAGGCCGGCAACAAGCGCGACGAGGACATTGAAAAAATCAAAGAGTCGATCGTCGCCGCAGGCAAGGCCGGGCTCCCGGTCGTCGAATACAACTTCTACGCCCACCGCGCGATGGAAGGATACTTCCTGGAGATCGATACCGCTCGAGGGGGTTCCGGCTGGACCGGCTTCGACTACGAGCTGGTGCAGACTGCCAGCCAACAATACCAGACCCGTGCGGAGGAAAAAGGGATGAAGTTCAAAGACCTGCCTCCGCTGCCCAACGAGGGTGCTCACAACCTTGAAGAGATGTGGAGCAACATCACTTATTTCCTGAAGGCCGTCGTCGCCACCGCCGAAACAGCGGGCGTCCGCCTCGCTCTCCATCCGAACGATCCACCCGCGCCTATAAGCCGAGGCTCGCAGCAGATCATGGGATCGGTGGCAGGCTGGAAGAAACTTATCTCCATCGTGGACAGCCCATCCAACGGAATCACGTTCGACTGCGGCGTGACGCGAGAGATGGGCGAAGATCCCGTCGAAGTCTGCCGCTATTTCGCCTCCCGCGACCGGATCAACCACGTACATTTCCGCAACGTGCAAGTGATCAAACCCTATGAGCGTTACCGCGAAGTCTGGATCGATGAAGGGGAGAACAACATGTTCGCCATCATGAAGGAACTGGTGAAGAACAAGTACAACCACCTCATCTATCCGGAGCACCCCCGTCGTTTGGACTATGACGCCGAACGAGGTCCTATCCCCGGCTATCCCGGGGCAGGCGGCTACGCCTCGATCGCTTACAACGTGGGCTACGCCCGCGCCATGCTACAGGCCGCGATGTCGTAGCGCTTTATCTGCCCCGCGTCCCGGCGTATACTCGAATCGCCGGGAGGTGCTTCGGTGATTGTTTGTGATTTGTGCGGGCAGGCCAGGGAATGTCTCCAAAAGGAAATTGAGGGCAGGGAATTCGACATTTGCGCGAGTTGTTGGCGGCCTCTGGAGGAGAAGCTTACGGGCAAGGGACGCGTGAAACGAAAGCGGGAGATGGTTGTCATTCCGCCGTCCGTGCCCGAACCCGAGGAGGTAAAGACGCCTCCGGGATCGCCGCCGAAGATTTTTGGCGGAGCGGCGCGGGCGAATTGAACCAGACTGCTAACTCGCGTCGGATCTCGGGAAATGGCCTCAAGCGATCAATCCAACGGATACGAGGCGCTCGCCGAAAAATTCATGTCTTCACGGAATTCCCGCATCGGTGCCGCGACCGTGCGCGAATGGAGTGCGACGCTTCCCCGCGGTTCTTCGGTCCTCGATCTCGGATGCGGTCACGGTGTACCGCTTTCGCAAACGCTGATCGACGAAGGCTTCGCGGTATACGGTGTCGATGCGTCAGCGAAGATGGTCGCCGCATTCCACGAGCGTTTTCCGTTTGCGCACGCGGAATGCTCGTCAGTCGAGGACTCCGCATTTTTCAATTGCACCTTTGATGGCGTCATCGCATGGGGCCTGATATTCCTGCTGCCCGCTGAAGTTCAGACTGTCGTTATCCGCAAAGTCGCCAGAGCGCTCCATCCCGGCGGCAAATTTCTCTTCACTGCGCCGCAAGACGTTGTCACCTGGCTCGATGCGCTAACCGGACGTGAATCGGTCTCGCTGGGGATTCGGGCATATCGACAAATTCTGCACGACGAGGGCCTGATGCCGGCAGGCGAACAAGTCGATGAAGGCGACAACCACTATTACTTTGTTTCCAAGCCCGATGAACGACTATGACTCGAATTCGACGCGGACGTGAGCGGGGAATGAGGCGATCGCCTCCCGCGTCACACCGGCCATCAGCGCGATCGAAAGTTCCTTCAGCCGGGGAAGGACCGCCAAGAATGCTATGCCGGCGTTTGTCACGCCCGCGCACGCCTCAAATTGCAGCCGTTCGAGCGATGGCATCCGGCCCAGAATCTCCAGGCTGCGATCGGTGATGCGGGTATGTCCCGCATAGTATTGTTTCAGGCGCCGCAAACCGCCGAGATGCGCCGTAGCGGCGTCGCCCGTATCGCGGCAGTACATGCACCAGACAGCTTCCAAGCGCTCACAGCGGCCCACGTGACGGAACCCCTCATCGGGAACATCCATGGGCATGAACTCCACTAGAGCGGGAAAGTTGGGCAGCGTCGCCAGAGCGGCGTCATCGACGTTCTTGCAGCTCACCGAAAGGCCGCGCAGCGACGGCATGTTTGCCATTGACCTGAAGCCCGCGCCCGCCAGGTTGTGGCACCGGCGGCCCCAGATGTACTCGATCGTGCTGGAACGGCTCAACGCCTGAAATCCGGCGTCACCGGCGCGAGTATCCTGGCACATCAGCATGCGAAGCCGCGGGAGCTGGGCGATCGGGCCCATGGTCTCATCGGTAGCGTCGAATCCGAAGCAACAGAGATTCGGGAGATCGGCGAGCGGTCTCAATCCCTGCGTCGAGACAGCAAGTTGGCGATCGTCGAGATTCAGCGAGAAGAGGCCGTGCAATCCACGGAGAGACTCCATCCCTTTATCCGTAATCCGGCCGCGTAGTAGCAGATGATTGGGCTCGGGGTGAAAACTCATCAGGGAAAACTCCGGGGTGCCGCCGTGCCATGTCTTGAACATGGGGAACTCGTGCAACAGTGGCAGACCGAGATCGGTCACCTGCGTTCCGGATTTGAAGTGCCGCAGTTTTGGCTTTCCTGTAAGCGCCCGGATGACGCCGTCGCCCGCAGTGGAACCGAGCAAATCCACCCGCTCGAGCCGTTCGCAAAAGGCGAGGTTGGCGAGCCCCTCATCGGAGAGGCCGTCATGATGATGAAGGTAGAACTCGCGGAGCTCGGGCAGCTGGCGAAAGACGGCGAGACCCTGGTCAGTGATGTTGCACCCGGAGAGGTCCAGACGTTCGAGGCGCGGCATGCGTGCCAAGTGCTGAAGGCCCTTATCGGTGACGCGGCGAGAGCCATCGAGATGGAGAGACGTCACCAGGTCGAGCCGGCACAGGCGGTCGAGCACGGCGTCGGTCATCTGCCCGGCCGCGCGCAGACTCGTGATGCGGTTGTGCCGCATTACTTCAAAGATCTCGTCCCAATCCCTACCCGAGAGCGGCGGCTGCGGCTCGATCGAGTTGTTCTTCCAGTCGATTTTGTAGAAGGGTGGCGTCACCCCGCTGAGGCCGTGTTCCAACGGCCCGGGGCGTGAGGATGCCTGGGCAACGCTCGCTTCGAATTCGGCCCAACTTGCAAATCCATACAACCTGGCGACGAACAACTGTGCGTCGTCCAGCGAAATGGAATCACTAGGAAGCACCCGGCCGGGTTCCGTATTGAGCCTCAGCGACACCCGGTTACGCACACTCTTTACGGTCAATCTTCCACCGAAGAGTTCACCCAGGCGATCCACGGCGCCCGCGTCGCCGGTCTGGCACGCCAGGACCACGTCATCGGCCAGCTTCCGGTATGGCTCGATGCGTGACGGCCGGACCGCTTCGATGTGGCGCTTCAGGCTTGCCCACGTTTCGAAGCCGAATTCACGAGCGAGAACGAACTGTGCATCGGCAAGGGTAGCGGGACGGTGATCAAGGGTCGCTTGCAACGATCCCGCGGCGGTGAATCTGTTCCGGGCTCCTTCATCGCCGGCGCGATATTGCCGCAGCAGGTCCTTGGCTTGTTTTTGAAGTTGTTCGAGCGATGGCCGGGCCGGAAGGCGCGACGAAAAATCGGACACGATAGATCTCCTTTCAAGTGGCCCGCGTCCGCACGCCGGGCAGAAAGAAGATCGAATTTAAAAACAGACGGACGGTTCGGTGGGCTCGGCCCTTTCCCGCGGACTGGATGCGCCCGATGCGCGAAAACTCAAGCTAGCATCCGGGGGCTGCCACGTCAAGGCCGTGAACGCTCTGAATCGCGTCGCGTCGGTTGTGCTTCCACGTAACGTTTCAGTTCCGTGAATATCCGCAGATTCTCGTTACGGAACGCGGACACTTGGGAGGGTCATATCAGATCAAAAGGACCGGCAACAAGATTGCCGGCGGTACAGGTACCGGTCTGTTGACCTAAAATAAAGTATTGTCGCGTTCTATTCCCTCGCCCGGCCAGAATTGGCCGCTCCTCTACATTGCGGTCGCGCTGACGACGCTCGCCACCTTGCTGCTGGAACTCTCGCTCACCCGCATATTTTCCGTTGTCTTCTATTACCATTTCGCGTTCCTGGCGATTTCCATCGCGCTGTTCGGGCTCGGCGTGGGCGGCGTATTTTCCTACGTGGTGTCCGGTTGGAAGGGCACGCTGTTCCGCAAGCTGGGCTTCCTCAGCGCCGCCAACTGCCTTTTGGTGATCGTGGCCGTGGTGACGGTTCTTTCCCAGAAGGGCGACCTGGGCAATGGTCAGCTTGCCCTCATTTATTTCACCAACGCGCTCCCATTTTTCTGTTCGGGAATCATTGTCTCGCTCGTTATTTCGGAGACGATCGACCGCATTAATCGCGTTTATTTTTTCGATCTTCTCGGGGCTGCCGGCGGCTGCGTCCTGCTGGTGCCGATGCTCGGAAGTTTCGGGGGGCCGAATACGACCATAGCCGTGGCGGTGATCTTCGCGGCGGCGGCGGCTGTCTGGTTCAATATGGCGGGCTACCGCGCCGGGCGGGTCTTGAGCGTGTCGCTCGGATTGCTGCTCGCCTTGCTGCTGGTGGTCAACCTGAAGCACGGCTGGATTGACGTTCGCTACGCGAAGGGCCAGAAACTCCGCCAAGAACAGTTCGTCAAGTGGAATGAGTTTTCGCGAATCGCGCTTGCACCGGAAGGCGGCATGGAGCAGATCTTCATCGATGCCGACGCTTCCACCGGCATCGCGGATTTCGACTTTGCTCATCTCACGCCGGACAATGTGCGCGACCTGCTGCACCAGGGCGCAAGTCTGCCGTACAACATACGGCCCGGCGCCAAGACGCTGATCATCGGTCCCGGCGGCGGATGGGATGTTTCGCGCGCCCTGGCTTCGGGCAGCCGCGATGTCACGGGGGTCGAAATCAACCCGATCATCGCGAACACGATCATGCGGCAGAAGTTTCCCGACCTGAGCCGACATCTGTACTTCCGGCCGGATGTGCACATCCACGTGGAAGATGGCCGCAGCTTCGTGCGTCGCAGTCCGGAGAAGTACCAAGTATTGCAAGCCACACTCGTGGATACCTGGGCATCCACCGCGGCGGGCGCGTTCGCCCTCTCCGAGAGCTATCTCTATACCACCGATTCATTCCACGATTACCTGACGCATTTGACCGATGATGGAATGCTGACCATCACGCGCTGGGGCTTCGAGCCGCCGCGCGAATCGCTGCGCCTGCTTTCGCTGGCTATCGTGGCGCTCAATGAACTGGGTGAAAAGGAAGCCTGGCGGCACGTGATCGTCGGCCGCGAGTGGCCTTCCGAGTTGAAGAAATTCGGCGCCCGCGACACGGTGCTCATTTCACGCAAGCCGTTTTCGGCGGACGACATTGCGCGCGCAAAGGCTGCCATCGCGGAAGCGAAGATGACTGCCGTCTACATCCCCGGTGAGCGTATTCCCAACCAGTTCACTGACCTGCTGCTGAGCCATGATCCGGCGAAGTTCGAGCGGTCGTACGAGTTCGATATCACGCCCGTGAACGACAACCACCCGTTCTTCTTCTATACGGTGCAGCCCCGGGACATTGCGACCTTTCTCAAAGGCGCGACGGAGAAATCAGCGGATTATAAGGTGAATAAAGCCGTCCCGCTACTGTTCGAACTGCTGGGGATCAGCATACTCGCCGTGGGTGTGATTCTCGTTCTCCCACCCCTGCTGCTGGGAACGCGGATCCCTCAGGACCGGTCGGTGCAGGCATTTCTCCTCTATTTCCTCTCTATCGGGGTCGGCTACATCCTCATCGAGGTCGCGCTGATCCAGAAGTTCGTGCTCTTCCTGGGACACCCGACCTATGCGCTGACGGTGGTGATCTTCTCCATGCTGCTCTCGAGCGGCATCGGGAGTTACTTTAGCCGCCGGGTTCTATCGACAATCGATTCGCGGCTGAAGACCCTGTTGCTCGCGATCGCGGTGTTGGTCGCAATTCTGGGCGCAGTGCTGACGATGGCGCTGACGCCGATGGTGGGCCTGCCCCGCGCAGCGAAGATTCTGATCACCGTTGTTCTGATTTTCCCGGCCGGCTTCGCAATGGGGATGCCGTTTCCGGCGGGTCTCGCCCGGCTGGAAACCTGGCATAAACCGGCTCTTCGCTGGGCATGGTCTCTGAACGCAGCTTCGAGTGTTCTAGGCTCTGTCGGAGCGCTTGTTTGCGCGATTTATCTCGGGCTATTGCAAACGCTCCTGGTGGGTGGGCTCTGCTATTTGGCTGCGCTGTTGGTTTTTACCCTGAGCCGTCCCGCGCAGGTTCAGCCGGGTCTTGCGCACGGGATTACACTTGGTAGGGAGGAAACAGTCGGCTCATGACGCCAGCCCCAGTGGCAAGGCTTTCCGACGCATCCGTCAGCGGTCTGGAAGCGGAATTTCTGATTCAAGCATTCCGGCTGATGTACACCTCGCGGCGCGTCGACGACCGCGAGATTCTAATGAAGCGGCAGAGCCGCATTTTTTTCCAGGTGAGCGCGGCCGGACACGAAGCCATACAGGTGGCCGCCGGTCTGGCTTTGCGCCCCGGGCACGATTGGGTTTATCCCTATTACCGTGACCGGTCGCTCGCGCTTGCGCTGGGCATTACGCCGCACCAGATGATGCTGCAGGCCGTGGGCGCGGCGGAGGATTCCGCCTCCGGCGGGCGTCAGATGCCCTCGCACTGGAGCGATCCCGGGCTTCACATCGTCAGTTCTTCTTCGCCAACCGGAACTCAGTATCTGCAGGCGGTAGGTTGCGCGGAAGCGGGGCAATACCTGGAGCCCGAGGCCGCCCGCGTGACGCTGGTTTCTTCGGGCGAAGGCGCCACGAGCGAAGGCGAGTTCTGGGAAGCTATCAATGCCGCGTGCCTGAAACAGCTTCCGGTTGTGTTCCTGATCCAGGACAATGGCTACGCCATCTCCGTTCCGAGCGAGTATCAGACGCCGGGCGGCAACATCTCAAAAGTGCTTTCGGGTTTTCCGGATCTTTGGCGCGCCGAGGTAGATGGGACGGATTTCACTGCTTCGCTCAAAACGATGCAGGAGGCGATCGAGCATTGCCGCCGGGGCGGCGGGCCCGCAATTGTCCACGCGCACGTGGTCAGACTGTACTCGCATTCGCTTTCGGACGATGAGAAATTTTATAAGACGGTTGCCGAGCGCGAGTCGGAAGCCAAGCGCGACCCCATCGTGACGTTTTCGCAGTTGCTGATCGAGGACGGAATTCTGGATTCCCATGCGCTGCAGCGCATCACCCACGAGGTGGATCACGAGGTACATGAGGCAGCGCTCAGCGCGCTCAAATCTCCGCCTCCCGGGCCTGAGACGGCGCTAGTGCACCTGTACTCGGAACGCGTGGACCCGACGTCCGCGGCTTTCGACGTACCGGAACAACTGGTAGGCGAGCCGAAAACCATGGTGGATCTGGTTAACGCCACGCTCGCCGAGGAGATGAGGCGCGATCCGAAGATCGTGGTTTTCGGCGAAGATGTCGCGGATTGCAGCCGGGAAGAAAATCTGTGCCAGGTGAAGGGCAAGGGCGGAGTCTTCAAAGTAACCGCCGGCCTGCAAACTGAATTCGGGAGCCGCAGGGTGTTCAACACGCCCATCGCGGAAGCCGCAATCGTAGGCCGTGCGATGGGGATGGCCACGGCCGGGATGAAGCCCGTAGCGGAGATTCAATTCTTCGATTACATCTGGCCGGCGATGATGCAGATTCGCGACGAGCTTGCCAACCTGCGCTGGCGTTCGAACGGCGGCTTCTCGTGCCCCATTGTGCTGCGTGTGCCCATTGGCGGCTATCTGAATGGCGGCGCGATCTATCACAGCCAGTGTGGCGAAGTGACCTTTACGCATATTCCCGGGCTCCGCGTGGTGATGCCATCGAACGCTCTAGACGCCTGCGGCCTGCTGCGCACGGCGATTCGCTCGGATGATCCGGTGCTGTTCCTGGAGCACAAGCGCCTGTACCGTGAGCCTTACAACCGTTCGCCCCATCCCGGCGCCGATTATATGATCCCGTTCGGCAGGGCGAAGGTGGTGAAGCCGGGACACGCGCTTACCGTGGTCACTTACGGCGCGCTCGTGCAGAAATGCCTTCAGGCGGCCATCCAGGTGGAGCGGAAGGATTCGTCGCACAGCATCGAAGTTATCGATCTGCGTACGCTTTCGCCGTACGATTGGGAATCGATCCAGGCCTCCGTGACGAAGACCAGCCGCGCGCTGGTGGTGCATGAGGATTCCGTGTCCTGGGGTTATGGCGCCGAGATCGCGGCCCGCATTGCCGACCAGTTGTTCGATAGACTGGACGCTCCGGTGCGCCGCGTGGGTGCGCTCGACACTTGGGTGGGATATCATCCTCAATTGGAAAACGCGATTCTTCCCCAAGTGGAGGATGTGGTTCGCGAAGCTGAAAAGCTGTTGAGCTATTGAACGGAGCGAAATGAATACACGAAGAGAACTGCTGCGCGGCGCAACGGTCGCGCTGACTGCGGCCTCCTACTCGCGCGTAATGGGAGCGAACGACCGTATGAACCTGGGCGTCATCGGTCCGGGCGAGCGCGGCCGGTTCGATATGGGCAACTTCCAGAAGAATCCTTCCGTGGACGTCGTCGCGCTGTGCGATGTTTACTCAGAGCACCTCGATCTGGCCCACCAGACGGCACCGAAAGCGAAGGACTTCAAAGACCATCGCAAACTGCTCGACATGAAGGAAGTCGATATGTGCCTGATCGCGACACCCGATCATTGGCACGCGACCATCGCGATGGACGCACTGAACGCGGGCAAGGACGTCTATGTGGAGAAGCCTCTCACCTTAAAACCGGAGGAGGGGCCGCCGATCGTGAAAGCGGCGCGCGTGAACAATCGCATCTGCCAGGTGGGCATGCAGCAGCGCTCGGGCATTCATTATTTGAAGGCGAAGACCGATTACATCGACACCGGCGCGCTGGGCAAAATTACACTCGCGCGCACCTGGTGGCACGGGAATACATACCACCTGCGCAAGGCTCCGGTTTCGTTGCAAACGCAACCTTCGAACCTCGATTGGTCGCACTTTCTCGGTCCCGTGAAGTGGCGCGATTGGGATCCCCAGCAGTACTACAACTGGCGCGCGTATCTGGATTTCGGCGGTGGGCAGGTAACGGATCTGTTTACTCACTGGATCGATGTGGTGCATATGTTCATGGGGCACGATACGCCGGTTGCGGCGGTAGCCTCGGGCGGTGTGTACAACTACAAGGACGGGCGAACGGCACCGGACACAATCAACGTGCTGCTCGAGTACCCGGGCGATTACACGGCTACGTTCGAGGCCACGCTGGTCCCGGGCGTTACCGGCGCGGCGATCGAATTCTGCGGGACGAAGGGACGCCTACTTATTGATCGCCAGCATTATGAATGGTGGCCGGTGGGTAAGGGCGTTACGCCGACAATCGTCAAGGCCGAGGCGCATGACATGACGCTCGACCACGTGAATAATTTCCTGGAGTGCGTGAAATCGAGGAAGTTGCCGAACGGGGATGTGCTGATTGGGCATCGGTCGGCTCAGGCGTCGCATTTGGGGAATATTTCTTATATGCAGAAGCGGCGGATCGATTTCGATCCGGTGCGGGAAGAGATTCTGCCGTTTTAGGGGCGGAGAGGCCATCAAGAACGACAGGCCACCCAAAACGATGGCCTGTCCTACGAGTGCTATTGCAGGTCCGGGAATATGGATTATTGCAGGTATTTTTTCAGGTCCGGGAATAGGAGCGCGTGAATCGCCGGCTTATCCAGGTCGGCGCTCGTGACTACCGCCGCGCTCAGGTCGACGCGGTTCGGCGGGGTCTTGCCGTCGAGTTTGTCGCTAAGCGTCCGAACGGCTTCGTAACCCATCTTGAATGGGTCCTGCACAACCAGAGCCTGGATTACACCGGCCTTAAGATCCTCAATCAGACTGTCTGTCGAATCAAAGGCCACCAGTTTCACTCCGCCCGCGAGGCCTCGCGATTTCAACGCCTGCGCGGCCCCTATTGAACTCGGCTCCGAAGAAGCAAAGATACCCGCAATCTCCGGGTGCGCGGCCAGGATGTTTTCCGCGACCCCCAGTGCCTTCGCACGGTCACCTCCCGTAAACTGCCGCGCCACGATGCTCATGTCCGGGAACTCCTTCTTGAGCGCATCTTCAAAGCCACGCTCACGATCCATCGTCGAAAAGCTGCCCGGCGCGTGCATCACCATCGCCACTTTGCCTTTGCTGCCCAGCAGCTCGCCGAGTTTGTGGCCCGCCATCTGGCCGGCTGCATAGTTATCGGTCGCGAGGAAGGTCATGTAGTTTTTGGAATCCACGCCGGAATCGAAGACGGTCACCGGGATGTTCTCGCGCGCGGCACGGTCGAGGGAATGGTCGAGGGCTTTTCGATCCGCGGCCGCGACCGCCATGCCATCCACATGACGCGCGATCATCGAATCGACGATCTCGATCTGGCGGCTGTATTCGGTCTCCGACTGGGGGCCGCTCCAGAGAATCTGAACATGGAACTCCTGTCCCGCCGCCACCGCGCCGGCGTGCACCGATTGCCAGAACACGCTGGACGTGCCCTTCGGCACCACGGCGACTTCGCGCTGCTTCGCGCCGCGGCATCCGGCAAACGCGAGCACGACGGCTGACGCTACGCCTAACAGCCAGAGCCTATTGGGCACACCATCCCCCGTCTATCAAAACGTCCGTTCCGGTAATGAAACCGGCAGCTTCCGAACAGAGATAGACGGCGAGTTGACCCACTTCTTCCACTTTGCCCCAGCGCCCCAGCGGAATTTTGGAGATGAATGCCTGATTCGCGACCGGATCGTTCATGATCGGCGTATTCATCTCCGTCCCGAACGGCCCGGGGCTGATGCCATTTACCGTGATCGCGTCAGGGGCGAGCTCCAGCGCAAGCGCACGCGTGAGCCCGAGCAGCGCCGTCTTGCTCGAGGAGTATGCCGCGCGCCCGGGGAGCGAGACGTGGCTCATGATGGAGGTCATATTCAGGATGCGGCCGTAGCCTTTGCCCCGCATGTGCGGAACAAAGGAACGGCACAGCAGGAACACGCTCGTAAGATTGGTATTCTGCACGCGGTTCCACTCTTCAAGGGTGAATTCGGTGATGTTCTTCCGGATGTTGATGCCCGCGTTGTTGATTAGAATGTCGATCTTGCCGTAGGACGAGACTTCCCGCTCCAGGCGCATGACGTCTTCCTCGCTCGTCACATCAGCGACGAAGACGAGAGCTTCGGAGCCGGCGGCGCGCACTTCCGCCGCTACGCTCTCAAGCTTTTCCCGATCGCGGGAGACCAACGCAATCTTTGCGCCTTCTTCCGCCAAAGCGAGTGCCATCGCACGCCCCAGACCCTTGCTGCCGCCCGTGATCAGGGCGAGTTTATTCTTTAATCCAGTGTTAGCCATAGATGTCGGAGATACAAAGGTCAGATTGTACCGCGCGCGAGCCCGCGTGCGGTATGCTCGACCTCAGATCCACATGTCGGAATTGCAAATCCTGTCGGCCGATGGCAAGTCGCGCGTAGTACCGCTCACCGGCCCGCGCGTCACTCTGGGCCGTTCCAGCGTGGCTGAACTCTGTTATCCCGATGACGCCGGGCTTTCGCGCCAGCACCTCTCGTTTGAAATCGAGGGCGCGGGCTGGTATTTGCGCGATCTGGGGAGCAAGAACGGAACCATTCTGAACGGCGTGCGCATCGACGGGCGGCACGCGCTGAAGCCGGGCGATCGCGTGATGGCCGGGCACCTGGTCCTGATCTATGATGCCCGCAAGCGAGTGGATGAGGCTACGCGCGTCGTGTTTGTGGAATCGAGCGACCCCGGCACATCGTCTTCGACCGTGATCTCAGACCTCGCGGGCATCATCCAGGGCGAATCGGTCAAAACCGCTGACACCGTCATGGGATCCACCGCCGTGCAGGCGTTGATCCGCGCCGGAAATGAACTGGCCGGCGAGCGCCCGCTCCCGGAATTGTTCCGGTTCATCCTGGATCTTGGGATTCAGGCGGTGAACGCGGAACGCGGCATCCTGATGACGCTGGAAGACGACGGCGAACTGCTGGTTCGGGCCACCAGGGGCGAAGGCTTCCGGATCAGTTCGGCCGTCCGGGACCGCGTGATCAGGAACAAAGAATCCGTGCTGGTGCGCGATACCGCGCTGGACGATGCATTTCGCGAACGCCGCAGCATCGTGGAGCAGAACATTCGTACCTTGATGGCGGCCCCGCTCCAAACACGCGAACGCATCATTGGATTGATCTACGTGGACTCGCCTTCGACGCTCCGCGAATTCTCGAAAGATGACCTCAGCCTTTTGACGGTGATGGCGAACGTTGCCGCTATCCGCATTGAGCAGTCGCGTTTTGCCGAAATGGATCGGGCGCGGAAGGTGATGGAGAGCGAACTCACGCAGGCGGCTGAAATCCAGCGGCGATACCTTCCGCCGAACGCGCCTTCGGTTCCGGGGCTCGATCTGGCCGGCCATAATGCGCCATGCCGCACGGTGGGCGGCGATTACTATCACTTCTTCCCTTATCCGAACGGGCGCGTCGCGATGGTGCTGGGCGACGTATCCGGGAAGGGAATGCCGGCTTCGCTTCTGATGATGGGCCTGCAGGCTCGCGTGGAAATGCTGATCGATGAACCGGAAGATCTGGCGCGGGTGATGACGCGCCTGAACCGGATTACACAGGCGAACTGCCCGGATGGCCGCTTCATCACGCTGTTTCTGTGCGTGCTGGATGCGACGACGGGCGAGCTGGTTTACGCCAATGCGGGACACAATCCACCGGTCATTGTTCGCGGCGACGGCTCTTACGACAAGCTGCCGGGCGGCGGACCGGTCCTCGGAATTCTGCCGAACATCGAATACGCGCAGTACAGCGCGCATCTCGAGAAGGGCGATGTCCTCGCGATCTACAGCGATGGAATCACCGAAGCCACGACGCCCGACGACGTGGAGTTCGAGGCGGAACATCTGGCCGCCACGCTGCACGCGCACCGCGCCAAGCCGGCCGAAACAATCGTGCGCGAGGTGAACGCGGCTGTGGCGGAGTGGACACAGGGCGCACCAGCGGCGGACGACATCACGCTCATTGTGGCGCGCCGGCTCGAATAATATACTTGGTAGCGCGAGGTGTCTCATGTCGCGCTCCTGCGTCGTTCTTCCGCTCCTATTCTCGGCCGGTCTGTGCGCAGCCGCGTCGAATCCGCTGGCAAGCTACAACGATGGAATGAGGCTGAGCGAGCCAGAGGCGGCCCGGCTCGAAAGCGTTCTTGCTTCCAACCCGGACGATATGGACACACGAGCGCAATTGCTGGGCTATTACACCTCGCAGGGTGCGCGCGATGCCGGTTGGGCGAACCGGTTGCGCCTGCTCACCTGGGGTATCGAGCATCACCCCGAATCGGCGATCAACGGTAACCCCCAGATCTGGTGGGGCATGCCGGATGCAATCTTCCAGCAACTGAAGCCGGTGTGGGTCGGGCAGGTACATCAGCACGCGGACGATTACAATGTGTTGCGGAATGCGGCCGCATTTCTGGCTTTCCAGAATGCGCCGCAGGTCCCCGGAGCGATTCGGGTTGGCGGAAACGTTCAGGCATCTAACCTGATCAAGTCGGTGGCTCCGGTCTATCCGCCGCTTGCGCTACAGGCGCGCATCCAGGGGACGGTGCGCTTCAATGTGACTATCGGACCGGATGGGCACATTCAGAATATGCAGCTGGTCAGCGGACATCCTCTGCTGGTGGCGGCCGCGCAAGAGGCTCTGCAGCAATACCAGTGGAAGCCGACGCTGCTGAATGGGAATCCGGTTCAGGTTAGTACGACAGTGGACATTAGCTTTACGCTTGGTGGGGTGCAGTAGGCGGAGGAAAACAGGCCACGAAAAACGATGGCCTGTCCCACAGCTGTCCGGTTTAATTTCTCGCACGGGGAGTAAGCCGCCAGTTTTCATTCGGTTGCAGTGCCATCTGCCGAAAACGATTTGAAATAGGATCACCTAGAGTGAGGTGTGAATCAAGGTCGGA
>JAOAPQ010000380.1 GCA_025462965.1 Bryobacterales bacterium | reverse complement strand
AAAGGGAACCCGCAAAACCACGGTCCAGACCCGCAGAAACCCTCCAAGATCCCGCCGCAACCCGGGAAACCCACGCAACCCAAGCCAACAAACGGTGGCTGTTTCCGACCTATCCTCGCAAGGTCTGTCTACGTGCTGGCGAAGTACAAAAGTAGCGGAAACGCGTGAAGCGACTAACGCATCTGACTCCTAAGCGTTTCAGGTATACTGAATGAAGTCTCATCAAAGAAGGTTCTCGCGTATGAAATCAACCCGTCTCCGGATTTCCCGCGCTGCCGTTCCCCTCGTTCTTTCTGGTGCCCTCATCGTTCCGATCTCGGCTTTTGACGATACCAAGAAGACCGACGCCACCCAAAATCGGGAAACAGTAGCCAAGCCACTCAGCGACAAAGAGAAAAAAAGGCGTGAGGCCAAACTCAAGAAAGAGCTGGAAACGCCTTACAAGAAATGGCTCTCCGAAGACGTCGGCTACATCATCACGGATGAAGAACGTCAGGCCTTCAAACATCTGAATACGGACGAGGAGCGCGAGCAGTTTATCGAGCAGTTCTGGCTCAGGCGCGACCCGACTCCGGACACAATCGAGAACGAATTCAAGGAAGAGCACTACCGGCGCATCGCCTACGCCAATGAACACTACGCCTCCGGCATTCCCGGTTGGAAGGCCGATCGCGGGCGCATCTATATTACGTTCGGTCCGCCGGACGAAATCGAATCGCATCCTTCGGGCGGCAGCTACCAGCGGCCTTCGGAAGAGGGCGGCGGCGAAACTTCCACGTATCCGTTTGAGCAGTGGCGCTATCGTTATATCGACGGCATCGGCAACAACATCATCATCGAGTTTGTCGACACCACGATGAGCGGTGAGTACCGCATGACGATGGACCCGTCAGAGAAGGACGCACTCTTATACGTTCCCGGCGCCGGCCTGACGCTCAGCGAGCAGATGGGAATGTCTTCGAAGACCGACCGTTTCAATCGTACGGACGGCACCCACCTCGGCACCGCTTTCGGCGGCACGCCCGAGAGCATGAACGAGTTCTCGCGTCTGGAGCAGTTCGCCAAGCTCCAGAAACCACCGGCGGTCAAGTTCAAGGATCTGGAAGCCGCTATCAATACGCGCATCACGTACAACGTGCTGCCGATGAAGACGCGGGTGGACTTCGTCCGGGTGACGAATTCTTCGATCCTCACGAACATCACCCTTCAGTTCGAGAACAAGGACTTGCAGTTCCAGGCCAAAGACGGAGTGCAGAAGGCGGTCGTCAACATCCTGGGCCGTCTTACCACCATGTCGCGCCGGCCGGTGAATACATTCGAGCACACGGTGATCGCGGACACCCCACAGCAGTTCCTTCAGGAATATTCTGGCCGTTCATCCATCTTCCAGGAATCGATTCCGTTAGCGCCGGGCATGTACCGGCTCAACATTGTCGCGAAGGATGTGACGGCGGGGAACATGGTGAATTATGAAGTCGCCATCACGGTCCCGCACTTCGATGACGAGAAACTCTCAGCGAGCAGCCTGATCCTTGCGGATCAACTTGAATCGGTGCCGACAAAGAGCATCGGCACCGGCCAGTTCGTCATCGGCTCTTCCAAGGTCCGGCCCCGCCTGAACGATACGTTCAAGCGGGATGAAAAGCTCGGCCTTTACATGCAGATCTACAATTTTTCGCCTGATGAGAAGACCAAGAAGCCCAACGCCTCGGTGGACTACGAAGTCCTGAAAAAAGGCACCAACGAGAAGGTTTTCGAATTCAGCGAAGAAGTGGTTAGCATGCCGGGGGCTTCCTCAAGCCAGGTGACCGTCGAGAAGCTTTTACCCTTGAAGTCGCTCGCTCCGGGACAATATCTGCTCAAGCTGAAGATCACGGACAAGAACAGTAATCAGGTATTAACACCGTCCGCAACATTTACGGTAACCTAGAGGTGGTAATTCCGGCGTCGCCCGGCAGGTGCTGACATGAATACCCGAGGGGGAGCAAACCCGGTCTCTGGCAAGGTCATCGGAATCCTTGTTCCGCTGATTCTCGGCTTCCCTGCCCCTTCGCTTGCGGTGTCGCCGCTGGTTTTGTCCGGGTCGCTCGCCGGTACAGTGCGGGATGTCATCGGCAAGCCGCGTATGGGCGCGACCGTGTTCCTGTACGACCATCGCGACAAACTGCTCTCGCGCGTCCTGACCAACGATGAAGGCACGTTTTCGTTCAGCGGCCTGATTCCGGATTTTTACTCTCTTCGCGTTACTTTGCCGAGCTTCCTGCCGGCGATTCGCGACCGCATCGAGATCGACGTGGGGATGCGGCGGCTTGTGGATGTGAACTTATCCACGCTCTTCAGTTCCGTCCAGTTCGTTACTCCGAGCGGATCCAACCCGGTGCTGATGAATGACGATTGGAAGTGGGTTCTCAGGACCTCAAGCGCAACACGTCCCGTGCTTAGAATATTGCCCGGCAGTTCCGGTCCGTCGCGCGGGCCGATTTTCAGGGATACGCGGGGCCTGGTCAAGGTATCGGCGGGCGATTCGGTTTCGAGCGCCGCGTTCGCGGAGCAGGCAGACCTGGGAACCGCGTTCGCGTTTTCCACTTCTCTCTACGGCTCGAATCAGCTTCAGTTCTCCGGTAATGTCGGGTACGCGTCCGGCTCGGGGCTGCCCTCCGCCGCGTTCCAGACAACGTTCAGCCGGCCGTTCTTCGGAAGCAGTCCTGAAATCTCCGTGACCATGCGGCAGCTCTCGATGCCGGATCGTTCGGGCTTCCTCGGCGCGCCTGGGGCGGATGGCGGCGTGCCGCGACTCAGGACGATGTCCGTGAGCATCGGCGATAAGGCGCAGATTTCCGATTCCCTGGATCTGGAATACGGTTTCGAGATGGACTCTGTCTCCTACGTTGACCGCATGCACTATCTGAGCCCGTATGCGCGCCTGACGTATCACGTGGATGACAGCACGAACGTCGATTTCACCTACACGTCGGGCAACGCCCGGCCCGATCTTGGAGGGGCTCGTGCTTCCGAAAGCGACAGTCTGGAGCGCGATGTGGCAGCCCTATCGCGTATTCCGAGGATGAGTATGCGTAGCGGTCACGACCGGGTGCAGCGTGGTGAGGACTACGAGCTAAGCGTTTCGCGGCGGCAGGGTTCCCGCGAATACCGCATCGCGGCTTATCGCGAATCCGTTCGAGACGCGGCTCTGACCGTGTCGGGCTCCGGCGAAGTTTTCTCGGGAGATGTTCTTCCCGATCTTTTCTCGAACACGGCATCCTTCGATGCCGGCAACTATCACACGATCGGCTACACGGCGTCGGTCGCGCAGAATCTCGCGGGCGACCGGTACAAGATCACGGTGATGTACGGCTCCGTTGGGGTGCTCGTTCCGGATACCTCGGCGCCGGTAGCCGACAACGCGGATGCTTTGCGGGCTCGCATACATGCTACACACGGCAACGCCCTGACTACGCAGGCTTCGGGGACGGCTCCGTGTACCGGTACGCGCTTCTTTGCTTCCTACCAGTGGACCGACTCCTCGTCCGCCACATCGGGTCACCTGTATTCCACGGACCCGACGCATCCCGAGCCGGGGCTAAATGTCTATATACGGCAGCCGGTACCAAGCATGTTCGGGCTTCCCGCGCGCCTGGAGCTTACGGGCGACTTCCGCAATCTGCTGGCGCAGGGGTATCTTCCATTCTCGCTCACGGACGGCCGTCGGTTCCTTTTGACGAGGACTCCGCGTTCCTTCCGGGGTGGCCTCAGCTTCACTTTTTAAGCGTAGCGGCGTTTATCGCTTTACAATTACTTCGCGAAGGTGTTCGCGCGTGAGGAAGAACTTCACCGATTCGAATTGACCGAACAGTTTTTCCAGACTGCGGTTATTGAAGACCTGGGCCTGACGCCGGGTGCCGCGCTGGGCCAGCAGCAGCGTCGACGGGCTCTGGATCCGGAAGGTCGTACTTGGTGACAAGAGGGATTTTTCATCCGCGTTGAAGAATGCCAGCATATAGCTGCGCGGGCGCACAATCTGGTGCAGACGCTCGATGGTCGCGTTGAGCAGCGCGGGAGAAAGATACTGCATCACGTCCCAGATGAGCACACCGTCGAAACTGCTCTCTTTAAAATCGAGATTCTGCTCCAGGAAGTACTCAATCCGGCTGACGTTCGTTTGTTCGCTGATCTCTTCCCGACCGAACGTATCGTCGAGACTGCCCAGGAAATTCTGGGTGGTGATTTTATGCCCCAGTTCAGTCACGAAACTGACGTTCTCCTGGGTCACGCCCGCCAGATCCAGAATTGAGAGGCCGACCTGATCGTGGATATAGCTGAAGAACTGCTCGAGGCCGCGGCTTTGCCGCGTGGAGACGACTTCCTTCTCATTACCGCGAGAAGGAGAGGTGGACGGGGCCTTCGGCTGAAGCGCTGTAGCGCCTGAGACGCGGAACATTGTCTTCAACCGATCCGGCAGCAACCCTGAACACCCCTTGGAAAAACTACTTGACGATTACCGCTTCACGTCGCCAGCTGTGACGCCGACGCCCACCGGAGTGGCCGGAGCCGGAGCGGGCTTGGGAGCGGAGGCAGAAATACCCGCGGCATTCGCGCCAGCGGCGCCCGCCTTGGCCGGTTCCGCTTTAACGATATCGATACTGCCCTTGAAATATGCGCCGTCTTCAATCACGATCCGCGCAGTCTTGATGTCGCCGACGAGCCGCGCATCCTTCCGGATATCGATACGGTCGTTTGCTTCGACATTCCCTTTGACCTGACCGAGAACTACAACCTCGCGGGCGCGAACAGCCGCCTGGAGTTTGCCGTTCGGCCCCACGGTAAGCTTATTGTCCTGGCACTCGATGGTCCCTTCCACGTCGCCATCGACATAGAGATCTTCCTTGCTGAAGATCTGACCGATAATCTTGACCGCCTTGCCAATAGTGGCGGAATTTCGGGCTGAGTCCGGCTCCGGGCTCTTGAACGGCATTGATGACATCGTAGGTGTTGACTCCTTCCTGATTTCTGACGGACTCGGCTTTTGATTCAAGTTCTGACTCGGACTCGGCGCTGGAGCTGCCGGCCGCGGTGTAGGTGGCGGATCTTCCTGGCGTTTATTCCACATGCTCATCTGTGGCGGCCCTCCCAAGACGGGTTATGACGACTGTAAAACACTTTTTCAGTCTATCGGGATTTTCCGATGAAAGGCAATCACTGAAACCCGCTTTATGCCCGGAAATACGGGCTCAGCGAAAAAATTTCGCGATCCCGAAGGCGGCAGCCGCGGCAGCGCCGCCGATTGCAACCGTCTGCGCGCCGCCCCGCCAGGGATTCAGCGCGGTAAACTTCGCTTTCACGCAACCGAAAACGAAGAGCGCGGCGATCGTGACGACAACCGACCACAGCAAGCCCTCGCGGATATCGTTCTGGACCATGTACGGAGAAAGGGGCAGCAATCCGCCTGCCACGTAGGCGGTCGCGATGGTGGCAGCGCTTTTCACAGCCCTTCCGGCGGGTGGCTCCTCCAAGCCGAGTTCGAAACGCATCATGAAATCGACCCAGCGCGTCTGGTCGGAACTGATGGCTGCAATGATGGGATGGATCTGCTCCTCGGTCAAGCCCCAGCCCTCGAAGACGCGCGCCACCTCAGCAGCTTCCTCTTCCGGCATCTCGTGCGTTTCGTCGATCTCCCGCTGGCGTTCGGACCGGTAGTGCTCTGAGTCGGTTCGCGCGGCCAAATAGCCGCCGAGCCCCATTGCGATCGCTCCGGCCGCGATTTCCGCCAAGCCGGCGACGACAACGATGTGAGAAGACGGGACTGCCGACGAGAGTCCGGCGGCGAGCGCGAATGGAACGGTGAGGCCGTCCGACATGCCGATCACAGCATCGCGAACAGTTGCCGAAGCGGTGAAATGCTTTTCAACATGCGGCGTGGATGGCATCGCCTGCCAGCATACCGGTAACTTAGGTCTGCGGGCTACTTGTACGCGGCAAGGTACGCGGCGGCTTGCGGGATGTCCGGTGCTGCCAACTGCAGGTGCTTCCGCGACTCCGCTTGCTTGCCGGGATCCACCAACAAGGCGCGGCCCAACAGATAGTGCGCAAAGGGGTGTCGCGAATCGAGAGCGACCGCCCGCCGGGCCGAGTCTTCGGCCTCAGCAAAACGCCGCACACAGAAGAAAGCGGCGGAGAGGTTGCAAAGCTCACGGGTGCCTGCGGGGCCGATTCCCAGCACCGTCTGATACTCCGCCAGCGCGTCCTGGTACCGCTCGGCGAGCATGTACTGGACGCCCAGGCTGGTGTGCGCGTCCGCGTAGTTCGGCGATATCTCGATGGCCTTGCGCAGATGTTCGATTGCGTGCGGCGAATCGCCCGCCTGCAGGAACTTCCGGGCTTTATCGAACTCGGCCGAAGCCTTGCGGGCGGGTGGGTTCCGCAAGGTAGAAACCGACACTACTCCGGAGACAGGCTTCGCCTCCTTGGGTTCGGGCAAGCGGATTTCGAGCGGGAAATCAATCGGTCCCGCGTTGAGCGGCGCGCTCGCGACCGTGTCTCCGGATTCGGTAGAGATCCGGACAGTGTAGGCCTCGCGCGCTACGTTGCGGAATTCGAACTGGCCTGAGGAAGAGACGAAAGCCCGCTCGATGACGCGATGGCTTGTGGAATCGTAGATCTCCGCGAAGTAATGGCCCGAGAACGGCTTAGACGAAAGAACCTCTCCACGCACAGGGCGCCCCTGCGCCTGTAAAGTCGCGTGCAGAAATAAAGAGAGAAATACGGCTTTAGATAAAGACACCTCGGCCTCCAAAATGTGTTGTTGGGTTTGGAAAGACTCAGCGAGGAGGGATCGACAGGGTGGGACTACTACAACAACAGGTTACCGGCTCACTGGCCGGGGAGCAAATAGATGTTTTGAATCGGGCGGAAAAAGTGGCCGATCAGTGTGCGGAATACTGCGCCTGGGGTGGATTGAGCTTGATGTCGATGATCTGTTCATCCTTGTCGACGTCAAATTCCTGACCGAACGTTTGATAGCCGGAAGCAATCACCTGAACGCGGATTTTGCCCTGCGGAATCGCGGGAATGTGGGTGAAGCCTTCCTGGTCCGTCTTCGTTTCCCACTGGGTTCGATGCTTGAGGTAAAGCTTCAGCTTGTCGTGGCCGGAGACGAACTTCACGATGACGCTAGCGCGGTCAAGAGGCTTCCCGCTCGGCGTGAGCACATGAACGCTCAGTTTGCTCATCGGCGGTTCGGCACAGAGCACGAGACAGGTGGCAAAAAGCAGCAGGAGGGAACGCATGTAGCTTATTATCCGTTAATCCGGGTTATCCGTTTAATCCGGGATCAGAAAACGCGCTGGCCGCGACATTGCACCGGACGCGTTTTCCGCAGCCAGGTATCCGCTGCGGACCGCGCCTTCCATGGTGGCCGGCCAGCCTGAACGCGTCCAGTCGCCGGCCAGTGAGAGGTTCGGAAAAGCCGTTTGCGTTAGTGGCCGCAGAGGTTCCAGACCGGGTCGAGCCGAGAACGTGGCGCGGATCTCCTTGATGACGTGGGCGCGTTCCAGGGTGGCCTCTCGCACGAGGGGGAAAAACTCGGCTAGTTCCTTCAACGCGAGTGCGATCACCTGGGCGCGCGGCATGTCCGTGAGTGAGCGGGAAGCGCTCACGACGGCCTGAACGTAGCGGCCGCCGGATTTGTTGAACATCCACTGGATGGTGCGATCGAGCAGCGAAGCGTGCGGCAGGGACGTGATGGATCGATCGAACCAGAGGTGGATTCCGGTGATCGGGGAGTGTCCGAAAACAGTGGTATCGAGATCCAGGCCTGGCGCGATCTGATTGATGCGCTCGGAGGGCACGGCCGAGATGTAATGATCGGCCTTACGGAGGTCATTCCCGGCGCGCACGCCGGCCACACGTCCTTGTTCCATCTCGATAACTTCCACGGGACAGCGCGTGTGAATGTGTACCTCGCCGATGCGGCCCCAGGCTTCCTCGCGATACAACTCGCGTAGCGGGACGTCGGGGATTCCCATTTCGTAAGCGTCACGGCTGGCCAGCATTCCGAGCCAGAACACCTGCAAGCCGTGCGAGGCAGCCATGCGGTCCAGTTCCTCGTTGATGGCGCTGACCAGCACCTGCCGCCAGTAGCGCTCGATCGCGCGCGCGGTCTGACCCTTCTCCTGAAGCCACGCGAGCATCGTGATGCCATCGAGATCGGCGCGGGTGCGTTCCCTGGGTATGGCAAGCATGGCGCGCGTGATGGCCGCCTTATCGATTGCGCCAAGAAACTTCAACGCGGCGAACGAGCCTGCGAAATGCATAGGAGGCGGGAGGGCGCCGCGGCGCAGTGTGGAGAAGCGGCCGCCGGGTTCGAGGAAATTGTACTCCCGGAAAAAACGGACCTTGTCCGCCACGCCCAGCCGGCGATAGAAATCGAGCAGATTGTGACAGCAGCGCAACAGAACGTGCTGGCAGTTATCGATGATCTCCGAACCTTCTTCGGCCGGGGTAACCGGCCACGAAGTCGCCCGGCCACCAAGGAAGCCGCGCGATTCGAAGAGGTCCACGTGCCAGCCCGCGCCGCCTAGCGCGGCTGCCGCGGAAAGTCCGGCGAGACCTCCGCCGATGATGATTGCCGAGGACAATATCCAGTATCGCGCAGAGCTACGCCGGCAACTCGGCGATAATACAAGAGGCGCCCTCGCCCGCAAGGCCCGCGTGCCAAATCAAACCAACCCAGGAGCATGAATTGTCGACCATCGTTCGCGTAACAGGCACCGAAATATTGGACTCTCGTGGCAACCCCACCGTCGAGGCCGAGGTCTTCCTCGCCGACGGTAGTATGGGGCGCGCCGCCGTCCCCTCGGGAGCCTCCACCGGCGAGCATGAAGCCGTCGAGCTGCGCGATGGTGATAAATCGCGCTATCTCGGCAAGGGCGTCCTCAAAGCCGTGGCCGCCATCAACACAGAAATTGCGAAAGCGCTTAACAGCCACGACGCCACCCAGCAAGCGCGCATCGATAACATCATGATTGCGCTAGATGGCACTCCGAATAAAGGCCGGCTGGGAGCTAACGCGCTGCTGGCCGTCTCCCTCGCCACGGCCCGCGCCGCGGCCGCATCCCAGCGCACTTCGTTGTACCGCTACCTCGGCGGAGCCGGCGCCGCGACCTTGCCTGTGCCCATGATGAATATCATCAACGGCGGCTCCCATGCGGACAATTCCGTTGACCTGCAGGAGTTCATGATCGTCCCGTTTGGAGCGGAGAAGTTCTCCGAATCCCTTCGTATGGGCGTCGAAGTCTTCCACACATTGAAGAAGGTGTTGAGCAAGCGCAATTATTCGACGGCGGTAGGCGATGAAGGCGGCTTCGCGCCGAACCTCAAATCCAACGAGGAGGCTCTCGATCTGGTGCAGGAAGCCATTGTGCAGGCCGGGTACAAGGTCGGCGAGCAGATCGGCATCGCTCTCGACCCGGCGTCGAGCGAGTTCTATTCCGACGGCAAGTACATCTTCAAAAAGTCGGACAAGTCTGAGCGCACCTCCGAGCAGATGGTCGAGTTCTGGGTCAATTGGAAGCGCCAATACCCTGCCATCATGTCCATCGAAGACGGCATGGCCGAAAACGACTGGGCCGGTTGGAAGCTCCTTACGGATGCCCTCGGCAAGACGACACAGCTTGTGGGCGACGACCTCTTCGTCACCAACACCGAATTTCTTTCTCGTGGTATCGCCACCGGCACCGCCAACGCGATTCTCGTGAAGGTGAACCAGATCGGCACCCTGACCGAGACGCTGGACACCATGAACATGGCAGCCAAAGCCGGCTACGCCGCGATCGTCTCCCATCGCTCGGGCGAAACAGAAGATCCGTTCATCGCCGATCTTGCCGTCGCCACCGGCGCGGGTCAGATCAAGACCGGTTCCGCCAGCCGCACTGACCGCATCGCCAAGTACAATCAACTGCTCCGCATCGAGGAAAAACTCGGCGACGCCGCGAAGTTCCCCGGCCGGAAGGCATTCCGTCAATGAGCAGCCGTCCTAAACCGCTGGTCCTCACTATCCTCGATGGCTGGGGCTACCGTGCAGCCAGCGAAGGAAATGCCATCGCTCAGGCACGCAAGCCGACATATGACGCCCTGCTCCGGGATTTTCCGAACACGCTGATTCGTACCTCCGGCCCTTCCGTGGGACTCCCGGACGGCCAGATGGGCAATAGCGAAGTCGGGCACCTGAACATCGGCGCCGGCCGCGTGGTCCACATGGACGTCACGAGACTGGACCTCATGATTCAGGATGGTAGCTTTTTCCGGAATCCCGAGCTCACCGCGGCCATGAACCACCCGCGCGTCCACATCCTCGGGCTGGTCAGCAGCGGCGGCGTCCATTCGTCGTTGAACCATCTTTACGCCCTGGTCAAGATGGCGAAGCAGCAGGGCGTGAAGGAAGTGTTCATTCACGCGTTTATGGACGGCCGCGATACCGGCCCCAACACGGGCATCGAGTTCATCGAGGACGTGCAGAAACATATCGATGAAATCGGCATTGGCCGGATCGCTTCGCTCTCCGGCCGCTACTACGCTATGGACCGCGACAAGCGTTGGGAGCGCATCCAGCGCGCCTATGACGCAATGGTGGAAGGAACGGGCATTAAGGTCACCGATCCCGTCGACGCCTTGAAACAGTCCTACACCAAGGATGTCACGGACGAATTTATCGAGCCCATGACGGTGGTGGATGAACGGAACGAACCGGTGGGCCGTATCCACGAAGACGATTCCGTGATCTTCTTCAACTATCGCGCCGACCGTGCCCGCGAGATGACTGAAATCCTCTCGAAGCGCAACAAGAACTACGTCACCATGACGCAGTACGATAAGTTATTCAGCGTCCCGTTCGTGCTTCCGAAGCAGCACCCGAACAACATCCTTGCGAACGTTTTCGCCCAGCTCAACTGGACCAACCTGCGCGTCGCCGAAACGGAAAAGTACGCGCATGTCACCTATTTCTTCAATGGGGGCGTTGAGAAACCATATGCCGGCGAAGAACGACAGATGGTTGCCTCGCCTAAGGTCGCGACGTATGACCTGAAGCCCGAGATGAGCGCCGAAGGCATTATGGATCTCACGATCCGCCAGATTGAGTCCGATTCGTTTGACGTGATCGTGATGAACTTCGCGAATGCCGACATGGTGGGCCACAGCGGTAAGATGGCGCCCACGGTCAAGGCTGTGGAAACCGTCGATGCGTGTCTGGCCGGTATTTACCAGGCTCTGCGCAGGAAGAACTTCTCCTGGATCATCAGCGCGGATCACGGCAACGCAGAAACCATGATCGACCCGATCACTGGCGGCCCGCACACGTATCACACCACTAACCCGGTGCCATTTCTGCTGGTGGACGACAGTCAATACAAACTTAAGCAGACGGGCGCGCTACAGGACATCGCGCCGACAATCCTGGGTGTGCTGGGAGTTGAGCAGCCCAAGGAAATGACTGGTACGGACCTGCGCGCCTAAACGAGGGCGCAAACGGCCGCGTCGCGCTCCTCGAATACGCGGATAGCGCTTTGTGCGCTAGTCTACAATGTCCAGGGAAGATTCATGGACAAAGCGATTACCGAATACCAGAAATGGAAAGAGCAAGGGGAACTCCTGCGTTCTCAGGCGAAACAGGCGATGGAATCGAGGTTCCGTGACCTGCTCCTGGAAGCCGTGGGAATCGCGCAGGAGTATCAGGCGGATTTCGGCCATCCGTTGAAACCGCCGCCCCCGATTACAGCCTTTCGCTATAAGAGCGCTCCGAAAGCCAGCGCTAAAAAGAAACCCAAGCCGGTGGCACTCAACGATCCGAAGGTGCTGGACCTGCAGAAGCGTCTGCGCCAAAACCAGAAGAAGCTGGAAGTAGTTAAAGCGGCGGGGAAACCAACGCAGAACCTGGAAGACAAAATCTACGAAATCGAGGATGCTCTGCGCCTGGCGACAGCCAGGCCGAGTGCCTAAATGCTCAGTCCATTGGAATCCATCCCGCCCTATGCCCCGTGACACTTCTTGTACTTCTTGCCGCTGCCGCAAGGACACGGGTCGTTGCGCCCGGTCTTATCGCCCTTGACAACCGGCTCCGCGCTGGCTGACGCGCCATCGCCGCCGATGAACTGCAGCTGGGCCATTTCGCGATCCTTGTTGCGTTCGATCTTCTTGGTAAAGTCCTGCACAGCCGCCTGCGCGGCCTGCCGTTCCTGCTCGCTCGCGGCTGGCTGAGGCAGTGAACCGTTGCCGTTCTCGACCTCGTACTCCTCGTCGTCACCCGGCTCGAACGGAAGATCGGGCCGGCCCGCTTCGAACGTGAAGGTGTACAGGATGCGGAGAGTCTCGTCCTCGATCCGGTCCATCATGTCCTGGAAGAGTGCGAACGATTCCTTCTTGTACTCGACCAGCGGGTCTTTCTGGCCGTAGCCGCGGAGCCCGATGCCCTCCTTCAGGTGGTCCATCGAGAGAAGATGATCTTTCCACTGGTCGTCGACCACTTGCAGGATGATCATCCGCTCGGTCTGACGCATGATGTCCGCGCCGATGAGGTCTTCCTTCTGCTGATACTTGTGAACGAGCTGATCGTAGATCGTGTCTTCGATCTCTTCGCGGCTCATTCCCGCGAAATCCGTACCGTCGATCTTGTGGCCGAACTGATTCTGGATGTCCGTGCGGAGACTGCTGATATCGAACTTGTCGGGATGCGTGCCTTCCGGGCAGCGGATGTCGATGTAGGCGCCGACGGAACCCCGGGTCATCTCGAGCACGTGTTCTTTCTGATCGAGACCCTCGAGCGAATCGCGCCGCATCTTATACACGGCGGTCCGCTGCTTGTTCATCACGTCGTCGTATTCGAGCAGGTGTTTGCGCGACTCGAAGTTCTGCACTTCCACGGCCTGCTGTGCGGCGGCGATGCGCTTGGTGATGAGGTTCGATTCAATCGGCACGTCCTCTTCCATGCCGAGCCGCAGCATCAGGTTCTGCATGCGCTCGCCGCCGAAGATGCGGAGAAGATCGTCCTGGAGTGAGAGATAAAACCGCGAGCTGC